>NZ_JANOCG010000077.1:0-23911 GCF_031412075.1 Rhizobacter sp. | reverse complement strand
CAACTCCGGCCTCACGGTGCAATGCGATCTGCAACCGGTGAAGCTGCAGACCGACGCCGAGCTGGTGGTCTACCGGCTGGTGCAGGAGTCGATCACCAACATCACCAAGTACGCACGCGCCAAGAACGTGTGGATCAGCATGCTGCCAAAAGGCGGGCGGGTCGAGATCACGGTGCGCGACGACGGCGTGGGCTTCGACACCAGCGTGCAGCAGCGCTCGGCCTATGGCCTGGTGGGCATGCGATACCGCGTCGAGGCCGAAGGCGGCACGCTCAGCCTGACCTCGGCGCCGGGTCAAGGGACGCAGATCCGGGTGAACCTGCCAGAGACGGCGACAGCGGCCGCCTAGCCGCCGCAGGAGCCGCTTGTCAGCGGCCTCCTACACCACCCCGCTCGCTCGTCCGTCACCACTCAGGCGATGTGGCCTATCGCCAGCACACGCCTGGGCCTTGACACTGGGTTCACCAAAAACGCAACCTCACCAGGAGCCCGACATGCTGCATTACGCCGTTGTTTTCTTCGTCATCGCCTTGATTGCCGCCTTGTTCGGCTTCGGCGGCATTGCCGCTGGTGCCGTGGGCATCGCCAAGATTCTCTTCATCGTGTTTGCGGTGCTGGCCATCGCCAGCTTCCTCTTTGGCGTGATCCGCAAGGGCTGACGTCACTTCACTCTCACCACCTCCTTCCGAAGGAACCACCATGTATACCAAGAGCACCCTCGACCAACCGACCAACATCGCCGACCAAGCCGCTCAATCGGCTGACGATGCCATCAAGTCGACCCAACAGGTCGCCACCCATGCACTGGACAGCCTGGCCAACGGCGTGCAAGACGCTCGCAAGCACGTGTCACCCTTGATCGACCGTGCCGCCGAACAAGCCAGCGCCCTCGCGCACCGCGGCGCCGAGGCCCTGCGCACCGGCACACAGCAGTTGCGCAGCACCGCCCTGCACGCCACCGACACCACCGCCGGCTACATCAAGAACGACCCGATCAAGGCCGTGTTGATCGCCGCCGCGACGGGTGCTGCGTTGATGGCCCTGGTGAGCCTGATCAGTCGTTCGCGCGACCGCGTCTGATCCACACGCGAGAGCTGTGATGCACCCCCTCCTTCGCCTCGTCACCAACCAGCCGCAACTGCTCGCCGAGCACGCCGAGGCCTACGCCGACTTGCTCGGCGAAGAGCTCAGCGCCGCCTCTGCGCAGTGGAAGCGGCAAGCCATGCTCGGTGCCGTGGCACTGTGCGGCCTCGGTGTGGGCGTGGTGCTGGCGGGGGTGGCGTTGATGTTGTGGGCGGTGATCCCGCCCGCAGACATCCAGGCTCCCTGGGCGTTGATCGTCGCGCCCCTGCTGCCGCTGGTCGCCGCTGTGGCTTGTGCTGTGGCGGCTCGCTCGCAAACCAGCCCCGGGCTGTTCGGCGCCATGCGTCAGCAGGTGAGAGCCGATGTCGCCATGCTGCGTGAAGTGGGAGCGGGGGCGTCATGAGCGCATCGCCTCAACTGCCTGCCATCCAGAGGCTCGCCGCGTCGCGTGAGCGAATGCGTCTGTCGATGAAGCCTCAGGCACCTGCGCACTCCGACCATGCCAGCCCTTCGCTCAAAGCCCTGCAAGGCTGGTGGGCCGGCCACCCTCTGCACGTGGCGGGCGCGGTGGCCTCTGATGCAATCAAAACCCTGCTTCGCCCCATCGCAGATCGCCACCCGATTGCCCTGGTGGCGGGCGCGCTCGTCGTAGGGGGGTTGCTGGTCTGGGCCAAGCCCTGGCGTGGCATTCTCAAGCCGGCCTTGGTGGCAGGCTTGTTGCCTCAGTTGTTGACCAAGGCGATGGCCGTCGTGCCGCTCGAATCGTGGCTGGCCGTGCTGGCATCGTTCACGCAAAAGAATGAGCCGGCAGTCGCCCCTGCCCCAACACCGCCCCAAACAGACCCCACGGCAGCGAGCACTCAAGCCCCGTTGCACTGAGTGGCAAAAGCGTAGCCAAGTTGCTCGCGCTTGGCGTGGTACATCGCCGCGTCGGCCTTTCTGATCAAGGCGTCTGCCGTCACGGCGTCGTCCGGGCACATCGCAATGCCGATGCTCGGGCGCACCACCAGCTGCAGCTCGCCAATGCGCACCGGCGCCGACACCACATCGAACAAGTGTGCTGCCAAGCGGCACAACTGCGCAGTGCTTGCCAGGCCGATCACCAGGCAGGCAAATTCATCACCGCCCAGGCGGCTCACCATGTCTTCTGACCGAATGGCGCGCTGCAGTCGCGCCGCCACGATGCCGAGCAACTGGTCGCCAATGGCATGGCCATGTGCGTCGTTGATGGCCTTGAAGCCATCGAGGTCGATGTACAGCACCGCAAAAGCCTGGCGCAGCGGCGGGGCGGCCGCCAGCGTGCCGTCCAGGCGTTCGTGAAAGAAGCTGCGGTTGGGCAGCGAGGTCAACGCATCGTGCAAGGCCTGGTGGCGAGCCTTCTCCTCGCCCGCCCGTGTGCCGGCCAGCTCGGAGCGCGCCTGGGCCAACGCCGTCTGGGCATCGAACACCTGCAACTCCAGCGAGTAGCGTCGCGCCAGCTCGGCCTGCAGGGTTGCATGCAACTGGCCCAGCGCCGCCACGCACTCCAGCACGCTGGCGCGCACCCGTTCCGCGCCAGCCGGCAACTCGAGTCGGTGATCACCGGTCGGCTGGTCGCTCACGCTGTCGCGCAACCTCGCTTCGATGGCACACACCAGGTCGACCCAATCTTCGATGGGCAAGGTCCCGTCCGGCCCCAACGAGGCGCCCAAGGGGGCAAACCCAAGGGGTTCGGCATCGGCTGACGAATGCGGGCTGGCCCCATCGTTCGGCAGGGGGGTGCGCGATCTCTGCGGTGTACTCATGAACTTACTGTGAGCCCGTAAAACGCCCGCCGTCTGTACGCCAGGCCACATTCCGCGCATATTCGGCTGGCACGCCGTGTCGCCGCTTCACAGCCAGTACTCCCACATCCGGCCGAACAGTTCCTTGACGCGCAGGTCGAGCGTGCGGCGCTTCCACTGCTTCAGGGTGATTTCGTCCGAGCCCGCCAGGTCCTTGGCGAACATGGCCTGCATCTGGGCGCCGAACTCCGAGCCCAGCACCACGGCGTTGAGCTCGTGGTTGTGCAGGAAGCTGCGCCAGTCGAGGTTGGTCGAGCCCACCGTCGCCCACACGCCGTCGATCAGCACGCTCTTGGCGTGCAGGATCACGCCGCGCCGCTCGAAGATGCGCACCCCGGCGCGCAGCAGCCGGTCGTAATAGGCCCGCCCGGCATGGAACACCAGCCACGAGTCGGTCTGGCTGGGCAGGATCAGCTTCACGTCGACACCCCGCGCGGCCGCAGCCTCCAGCGCGGCGAGCAGCTGTGGGTCAGGGGCGAAATAGGCGTTGGTGATGAGCACGCTGGTCTCGGCGCTGGTGATGGCCGAGATCAGCGTCACGTAGATCAGGCTGTGCGCGTCTTCCGGCGAGCTGCCGATGGCGCGCACCACCTGCCGCCCGCTCGCTTGCGGCGGCGGGAAGTAGGCACGCTCGGGCAGCGTCTCGCCCTTTTGCAGCGCCCAGGATGAGAGGAAGAGTTTTTGCAGCTCGGCCACCACCGGGCCTTGCAGGCGCACGTCGGTGTCTCGCCAGGCCAGCTCGCCGCTCGGCCGCACGCGCCGGCTCGGTCTGCTGCTGGATCCGCCCGAGTACACGCTGCTGATGTTGATGCCACCGAGAAAGGCGGTGTGGCCGTCGACGATCAGCAGCTTGCGGTGGTTGCGCTGGTTGATCTCCCAGCCCTTGCGCGCCTTGGCCGGGTTGACCGGGTTGAACTCGAGCAGCTTGATGCCCGCGTTGGCCATGCGTTGAAAGAAGTCGGCCGGCGTGCCCAGCGTGCCCACGCTGTCGTACATCAGGTTCACCTGCACCCCCTGGCGCTGCTTGGCGATCAAGGCCTGCGCAAAAGCGTGCCCCACATCGTCGGCCTCCATGATGTAGGTCTCCATGTTGATGTGATCGCGCGCGGCCTCAATCGCCGCAAACATCGCACGGTAGGTGGCGGGGCCGTCTTCCAGCAGCGTCACCTGGTTGCCGGTGGTGAGCGGGCTGCCGACCACCGACTCTTCGACCGCCAGGTGGCGCTCGAAGATGGCGGTCTCGGGGCCGCTGCCTGCCAGCCGCTCCAGCACGGCCTGGCTTTGCGCCACCGACAGCGTGCCGCGTGCACCTTCGAGCTGCACCGGCGGTGCCGTGGCACGCACTTCATCGGGCGCCACGGTGGGCAGGCTGCTGCAAGCGCCCAACGCGAGCAGGAGCAGCAGCGACCACAGCCTTCGTGTCATTGGCTGCTCACCCGCCAGATCACGTTGCCCACGTCGTCGGCCACCAGCAGTGCGCCTTGCTTGTCGAGCGCCACGCCCACCGGGCGGCCGTGGGCCTGCCCTTCGGCGTTGAGGAAACCTGTCAACACATCGAGCGGCGCGCCACTGGGCCGGCCGCTCTCGAAGGGCACGAAGATCACCTTGTAGCCGCTGTGCGGGCGGCGGTTCCACGAGCCGTGCTGGCCAATGAACATGCCGTAGCCGAACACGGCGGGCAGCGCGGTGCCCACCGACGAGACCAGCCCCAGCGGGGCGGTGTGGGCCCCGAGCGCGTAGTCGGGCACGATGGCGCGGGCCACCAGGTCGGGGCGCGGCGGCTTCACCCGCTCATCGACATGCGTGCCGTAATAGCTGTAGGGCCAACCGTAGAAGCCTCCATCGCGCACCGAACTCAGGTAATCGGGCACCAGGTCGCTGCCCAGTTCGTCGCGCTCGTTCACCACCGTCCACAGCACTTGGCTGCGCGGCTCCCAGGCCATGCCATTGGGGTTGCGCAGGCCGTTGGCAAAGACGCGGTGCATGCCACTCGTCAGGTCGACCTCCCAGATCGCCGCACGGCCGGCTTCGGCCTCCAAGCCACGCTCGCCCACGTTGCTGTTCGAGCCCACCGTCACGTAGAGCTTGCGGCCGTCGGGGCTGGCGATGAGGTTCTTCGTCCAGTGGTGGTTGATGGGGCCGGCCGGCAGCGCCACCAGCTGGCGGCCCGGCGCGGTGATGCGGGTGTCACCCAGGGCATACGGAAAGCGCACCACCGCATCGGAGTTGGCCACGTACAGGCTGTCGCCCACCAGGGCCATGCCGAAGGGCGAGTGCAAGCCTTCGAGCAACACCGAACGCTGGTCGGCCACGCCGTCGCCGTTGGTGTCGCGCAGCAGGGTGATGCGGTCTGCACTTTTGGTCACCGCGCCGGCACGCTTCATCACCCAGGTGGCGATCTTGGCCTTGATGCCTTTGTCGTCTTCGGGCCTCGCGGGTGCGTTGCTCTCGGCGACCAGCACGTCACCGTTGGGCAAGACATGCAGCCAGCGCGGGTGGTCGAGCCCGGCGGCAAACGCGGCCACGCGCGTGCCGGCTGCGGGTTGCGGTGTGGTGCCGCTCGGCCAGCCAATGGCCGGTGCAATGTTCACCGTGGGCAGGAGCGACTTGGCCGGCGGCGGCAGCCCGGGCTGCGGCCCGGTGCCTTCGGCCACCGACAGCTTCGCCACGTCGCCGCAGGCGCTCAAACAGACCGCCAAAACCAGCGCGGCCCCTCCCCGCATCAGATGCGCCCCATCAACAACAACACCAGCACGATCACCACGACCAGGCCCAAGCCGCCCGTTGGCCCGTAGCCCCACTTCTGGCTGTGAGGCCAGGCGGGAAAGGCGCCGATCAACAGCAAGATCAAGACGATCAACAAAATGGTTCCCAAGCTCATGGCTTCTCCCGGTGGTGGTGGTTTGGTGGTTGTTGCGGTGGAATCAATTGGCCGGCGCAGACGCCGCCGGCGGCATCACGATCACGGTCGTGCCGTCACCGGACTTGCCGGTTTCGCCCTTGTTGCCGTCAAGGCCCGGGCTGCCGGTGCTGCCGCTGGTTCCGGTATTGCCCGTGTTGCCCGTGTTGCCGGTGTTGCCGGTCGAACCCGTGGGGCCTGCGGGCCCGGGGGGGCCGGCAGCGGGCGGCGGCACGTAGATCACGTCGGGGCGGTTGTCACAGGCCGCGAGGCCCAGGGTGGCCAGCAAGGCCAGCGTCAAGATCGAGAGCTTCATGGGGAATCCTTGTGAAGAAGTGAAAACAGAGGCTATGCGCGTCGAGCCGGTGGCTCTGTGCGCTACCACACACACATCGCCTCACCCGCTGGCGATGAACCGATCGGCCTGCGCGGCGTGCAGCACCGCGGGCAACATGCTGTCGAGCAGATCGACCGGCCGCTGTTCGTCGAGCCACGAGTTGCGCTGCGCGAACCACACAGCCATCGTCCAGCCGTCGAACACCTGGGCCAGCTCGGCCTGCACCCGCCTCACCGAAGGCTTGAACGACAGGTCTCGCAGCTCGAACTGGAACATCGGCACCCAGAAACTGCCGTGCCAGTCGAAGCCGAACACATCACCCTTGGCGATCAGGCGGGCGAGCGTGGACAAATCACCACACTGCATGTCTTCCAGCAGGCGGGCCAGGTCGTCGCCGCGCGCGATGCCGCCGGTGGCGCGGTAACCAGCTCGCATGGCGACAAAGTCGCGGTCGCTGGGCACGCGGCGCAGGCCTTCGTCGGACTCAGGTGTCACCGAGCCCCCGCGAAAGGTCCAGGGCTCGGCGGCGCCTTGCTCAGTTCTCATGACAACGCTCCAGGCAGCCGCCTGCAGCTTGCGCTTCGCGGCGCCGCCGCGTCTGTGCGGCAACGCACCGCGGTGGTCAACCCATCAAGTCGGCGTAGACCCGTTGATCGGCGGCATAACAACCGCAGGCCGCCAACTCCAGCCCGCCCCGGTCGAGCACGACCATGTCGCCCCGGTGGTAGTCGATCAGACCGTCGCGCTGCAAGGCGCCAGCCGCCGCCGTGATGCCCACGCGGCGCACGCCCAGCATGTAGGCCAGGAACTGCTGCGTCACGTGAAAACTGTCGGAGTGGGCCCGGTCCTGGCTCATCAGGAGCCAGCGTGCCAGGCGCGGCGCGATCTTGTGAAAACGCAAACAAGCGGCCGAAGCGGCCTGCTGCGCCATCAGCACGTACAGGTAGCGCTTGAGGTGGCGTTGCAGCGCGGGGCTGCGCTCCAGCTCGACCCGAAAGGCCGGCGCTTCGATGCGCCAGGCCGAGCCCGCGCCCTGCACCAGCGCGTGTACCGGCACGGTGCTCACACCGAGCGACAGCTGCGCGCCGAGCATGCCCTCGCGGCCCACCATGCCGACCTCGACACCGGGGCTGCCCTCGACCAGCACCACCAGCGATATGAAGCCGCGCAAGGGGAAATAGACATGGCGCGTGCTCTGGCCGGGCTCGCACAGCACGTCGTTCAGCAGCAGCTCGAAGGGCTCGCACACGGCCAGCAGGCGCGCACGGTCTCGGCGGGGCAGCAGCTCGATCAGATGATTTTCGACAGTGGCCAAGGCGGCGCTCCGGTGGGTGGCTGCCGCCGCCGTGGGGCGATGACAAGCTGAAGAGCACGCGGCCGCCGACTGCCGAGGGGTTCAGAGGCGCCGAGTCTGAGCCCATTGCGGCCTCCAGACTGTCTGCCAACACACGCAGGGTAAAAAATAGATCAGGCCGCCACCGCCATGGGCAACAAGCGCTGGTACTCGCGCTTGGCGCCCGCATAACACTCGCAGGTGCGTTGCTCCAGGCGCTGGCGGTCGAGCACCGAGATGTGCCCACGCCGGTAACGGATCACACCCTCCAGCTGCAGCTTGTGGGCCGCCGCAGTGATGCCTTCGCGGCGCACGCCCAGCAGGTTGGCAGCCAGCTCTTGCGTCATCACGAGTTCGCTGGAAGACGAGCGGTCCAGGCCGAGCAACAAGCGCCTTGCCAGCTGCTGGTCGATCGAGTGGTAGCGGTTGCACACCGCTGTTTGCGACACCTGCGCGATCAGCGATTGGGCGTAGCGCAACAGCACGCTCAACACCGGCCCGCTGCGGCTCGCCTCGGCCATCGCGACATCGGCACGCAAGCGGTACGCCTGCCCGGCACTTTGCACCACGGCCCGGCTGGGGGTGGCGCTGCCGCCCATGAAAATCGAAATGCCGACCACGCCGTCATTGCCGATGACGGCAATCTCGGCCGAGCCGCCTTCTCGCGTCATGTACAGCAGCGACACCACGGCCGTGACCGGGAAATAAACGAATGTGGGGCAGCTGCCCGATTCGCTCAGCACCTGCCCCATCGTCAGGTCCACCCGTTCGACCTGTGACGCCCAGCGCGCCCACTCGGCAGGGGGCAGCGCAAACAACAGGTGATTCTGCTGAGGGTCGCATGTAGAACGGGCGGGTGTGTTCACGGGGGTCCTCGCTACAAAGTTCGAGTTCCCATGATCCGACCCCACCCTCGCCTCAGGTATCGGCGGCGGCCGGTTTCGGCTGTCGGCCCGCTCCTACGTGCCGCCTCCCGGCCGGCCGCTCAAACGGCCCTTAAGGCCGGCAGCAGCCGGTCGTATTCCTTCTTGACCACCGCGTAACACTCGCAGGTGCGCTTTTCCAGCCCCGGGCGGTCGAGCACGGTGATGTGGCCTCGTGAATAGCGGATCAAGCCTGCCTGTTGCAGCCTGAGCGCGCCTTCGGTCACCCCTTCACGGCGTACACCGAGCATGTTGGCGATCAGCTCTTGCGTCATCACCAGCTCGTTGCCTTGCAGCCTGTCCAGGCTCAGCAGCAGCCAGCGGCACAGCTGCTGGTCGAGCGAGTGGTGACGGTTGCACACCGCCGTCTGCGCCATCTGCGTGATCAGCGCCTGGGTGTAGCGCAGCAGCAAGTGCATCACCGGGCCGCTGTGGCTGAACTCCCCCTTGATCGCCTGGGAAGGCAGGCGAAAGCCCTGGCCGGCGCTTTGCACCACCGCCCGGCTGGGCGTGGATTCGCCGCCCATGAAGAGCGAAATGCCGACGATGCCCTCGTGGCCCACCACGGCAATCTCGGCCGAAGAGCCGTTCTCCATCACATACAGCAGCGACACGATGGAGGTGGCCGGGAAGTACACATGGCTGAGCGTGTTGCCCGGCTCGTACAGCACCTGGCCGAGCGGCATGTCGACCACTTCAAGCTGAGGGGCCCAGCGAGCCCATTCGGCGGGCGGCAGTGCCGCCAGCAGCTGGTTCTGCTTCGGGTTGAGGGGTGGGGTTGATGTGGTCATCGCGTGCTCTGAGGCAGGGTTTGAACTACCTTGGGACTGGCATGCCATGGCCTTCCCAGTGTAGGCAACACAAGGCACTTGATGTGTTCGATAACGAACACAAGTACGGCGTGTTATGTACGTTAGCGCACAGACACCGCATTGCAACCCGCCTTCACGAGCCCGGGTTGATTGCGTCATTAGGGGGCCGCACGGCAAGCGCACCCGCGCTGCCTGCGAGTGGGTCGCTCAGCCTAAAAAGCCCCGGCCGGGCTCAGCCCAAGGTGAGCGCCTTTTTTGCGTTCACTTCCACGCCGATGCCCCGGTAACCGATGTAGTCGCATGCCGTGTTGAACATCGGCTCGCCACTCACCCGGAACTGCTGCTTCGAGCCATCGGCGTTGAGCCGGCTGAACGCAAAGTCGAGGAACGGCTGGCGCGCGGCGATGGTGGCTTGCAAGGCCTGCCGCTCCGCCTCTACCCAGCCGGTGACCTCTTGCGGGCTGGTCTGGCTCAGGAAGTCGGTGACGCGCAGGCCCAGCATTTCCACCACCGGCCCGGCCACCTTGGTGAAATCGCCGGTTTCGTTTTGCTCCCAGTACCAGTCGCAGGCCAGTTCGGTCAGCGCCCGGTAACGGGCTTCGCCGGCGCGCAACTCGGCGGTGCGCTCGTTCACCGCCAACTCCAGCCGCAGGTTGTAGTCGGCCAGCATCTTGTAGAGCAGGCGCACTTCCAGCATGTTGTGGATGCGTGTCTTGATCTCCACCAGATCGAACGGCTTGCTGATGAAGTCCTTCGCGCCGGCCTGCAAGGCGCGCAGCTTGTGCCCCGGTTGAGCGGTGAGCACGATGACCGGCAGGTAGCCATCGGTCAGGTCTTCCTTCAGGCCTTCCATGACCTCGAAGCCATCCATGCCCGGCATGTGCAGGTCGAGCAGGATCAGGTCGTAGGCGTCTTCGCGGTGCATCTCGCGCACCGCGAGCGGGTCCATCGTCGATCTCACGCGGTTGTAGCCGGCCTCATGAAGAAGGCGCACCAGCAGCTGAACGTTGGCGGCCTGGTCGTCGACGATCAGGATGCTGGCTTCGAAGATGTCTTGTGCGCGGATCATGGGGTGGGTTCCAGTCTGGGCTCGCGGGTCGGTTGTGTCTGGGCGAACGCGAGCGCATCGTCCAGCGTGTCCATGAAATCACCCACCTTGATCGGCTTGGTGAGGTAGCGAAAGAAGCCCGCGGCCAGGCCTTTTTCAATGTCGCGCTGCATGGCATTGGCGCTCAGCGCAATCACCGGGATGTGGGCCGTGGCCGGGTCGTCGCGCAAGATCTTCATGGCGTCGAAGCCACTGATGCCGGGCAGGTTGATGTCCATCAGGATCAATTCGGGCAGCGCGGCGCGCGCCACCTCGACACCGCGCGAGCCATCGCGTGCGCTCAGCAAGCGGATGTCGGGCCGGCGTTCGAGCAGCTTCTCGACCAGCAGCAGGTTGGCCGGGTTGTCTTCAACACACAGCAAGGTGTGGATCGACGCGCCTTCCGGAACCGACATCGGTGCCAAAAACCCCAGACCGGTGTGCTCGATGGCGGGTGGCCCCTGCGCCGTATTCAGCTCGAACCAGAACACACTGCCCACGCCCACCGAACTCTGCGCACCGATCTCGCCGCCCATCAGCTCGACCAGGCGCTTGCTCACCACCAGGCCGATGCCGGTGCCTTCTTCGGCGCCCCCTTCCTGGCCGAGGCGGTTGAAGGGGTGGAACAGCTGGGCCAGCTTGTCGCTCGACAGCCCTTCGCCCGTGTCTTGAATGCTGATGCGCAAACGCTGCGCAGAGGTCGCGCGGCAGCTCACCTCGACACTGCCGCCCACACGGTTGTACTTGATGGCGTTCGAGAGCAGGTTGATCACCACCTGCTTGACGCGCGTGCGGTCGGCCTTCACAAAACCAGCGCCCTCGAAGGGCGCGAACTGCACACGAATGCCGCCCTTGGTGGCCTGCGGCTCGATCATGGCCTGGCAATCGCTCAGCACCTCGGCCATCGACATCGGCTCCAGCGAGAGCGACAACCTGCCCGACTCGATCAGGGCGAGGTCGAGAATTTCATTGATCAGCGCGAGCAGGTACCAGCCGGCCTGAAGAATCTGGCCGATGCTTTCTTGCTGCGGTGGCGTGGGCGGGGGCGAACCCGATTCCATCAGCTGCGCAAACCCCAAGATGGCGTTCAGCGGCGAGCGCAGCTCGTGGCTCATGCTGGAGAGAAAGTCTGACTTGGCAAGGCTGGCTTTTTCGGCCACGAGCTTGGCACGCTCCAGCTCGACATTGGTCTCCTGCAGCGACTGGTCGAGCAGCTTGCGCTCGGCCTCGACCTGCTTGCGCGCGGTGTTGTCGGTGCCGATCAGCAAGTAGCCAATGATGGTGTCGTGTGCATCGCGCAGTGCGGTGACCGACACCACCGCCGGCAGGCGGCTGCCGTTCTTGCAGATGTAGGTCAGCTCGTAGATGTCTTCGATGCCGCGCGAGGCCTTGAACACCAGGGCCTGGAAGCCGGGGGTGATGACGGTGCCGAGCTCGCGGCTCAGGGCGGTGGCGCGCGCCACCAGCTCCTGCGGGTCGGAGATGTCGGCCGGCGTGATCTTGTTCAACACGTCGGCTGCGTGATAGCCCAGCAAGTGCTCGGCGCCCACGTTGAAGATCTGGATCACGCCTTTTTCGTCGGTCGCGATGCTCGAAAAATTGGCGCTGTTGAGAATGGCGTCTTGCAGGGCGCCGGTCTTGAGCAGCGCCCGCTGGCGGCGCAACTCGGTGGCGCCGGGCTCGGATTTCATCTCATGGTGTTTGGCGGTGTCCGGCATCCCGAGTCTCGTGAAGGTGGAGCGATCCTGCGGGCAACACACGCAGATCAGGGCGCCGCTGCGGCGCAAGGTCTCTCGCGCACACAATCGCCCATCATCGCCGGCCAAGCGACGGCTGTCCGTGCGCTGGCGCACACAAGCCGGTCACCGTCAGCGCTGGGCGGCCTCCGCGTTGACCACCCGTACCGGGCCATCGGTTTCTGACGGGGCGTTGAGCTCCATCAGGCAGCTCGCGCGAGGCGCCCGGCCCAACATGGCTTTGCAACGCCAAGTGGCGTCGGCATGGCTCAGCACGGCGCGGCGGCGCTGCTCGCCCTGCAGCTTGATCTCGCGCACCACGAGGTAGAAGCCGATCAACAACCCCAGCACCATGACAGCCGCCACGGCCCAGGGCCACACCGGCGGCTTGAGCGGGGGCAGCGGCGAGGCGGGAAACGTCAGCACGATGCGGTCCGGCACCCCGTTCACGTTCGTGACCTCCTGCGATTCCACGTCATCTCCTGAAAGTTCGCCGCAATCTACGCAGCCAACGCAGCGCTGTTTGTGCGCCAGCACACAGAACCACCCCATGTCGGTGCCAACAGAGGTCAGGCGTACGGCAACGCACAGACCCTGGCCTGAGCCGCTCCTACAACCGGCACCCCCACTGCAAACAACACAGAGCGGCCCGCCCGCCAGAAAGAACCCCATGAACTCGATTCGACGCCTCCTTGGGCTGCCTTTCGGCTGGCCGTCCCTTGTCGTGGTCTCCCTGCTGGCGGGCTGCAGCGGTGGCCTCGACCCGGTGCTCGGCACCCCCGGCGCCGGCCTCGCGCCCACCATCAGCGCCACGTCGCCGGCGAACAGCACCCCCGCTGTGACCGGTGTGGCCACCAACAGCAGCGTGTTCGTGACCTTTGCGCAACCGATGGCGCCCGCGACCATCACCACCAGCAGCTTCACGCTGGCCTGCCCCGCCGGCACACCGGTGGCCGCCAGCGTCAGCTACGACACCACCACCCGGGTCGCCACGCTGACACCCACCGCAGCGCTCGCGCCCAACACGCTGTGCGTGGCCACCGTCACGACAGCCGCGCAGAACACCAGCGGCTTCGGCATGTCGAGCAACTACTCATGGAGCTTCACGACCACCGGCTCTGCCGATGCGACCCGCCCCACGGTCTCGGTCACCACACCGGCCAACGCCGCGCCGGCCGCGCCCAACAACACCCGGGTGAGTGCTTCATTCAGTGAAGCCATGAACCCGACCACGATCAACGGCAGCAGCTTCACGCTGACCAACACCACGCTGGGCACCGCGGTCACGGGCACGGTGAGCTACTCGGTGGCTTCACGCACGGCCACCTTCACGCCGACCACCCCGGCGCTGCTGCCCAACAACACCCTCTTCACCGCCACCCTCACCACCGCTGCCACCGACCTGGCCGGCAATGCGCTGGGCGGAAACACTGCCGTGGTGCCGGCCGCCGGCAACCATGTGTGGACCTTCACCACCTCGGCCGTGAGCGACAGCACCGCACCCACCGTGACCACCATCAACCCGGCGGACGGCGCCACGGCGGTGTGCCTGACGCGCGTCGTCAGCGCCACCTTCAGCGAGCCCATGAATGCGGCGACGATCACACCGAGCACCTTCACCGTCACCGCCGCCGGCGTGCCGGTGGCCGCCACCGTGAGCTACGACGCGGCCAGCCAGGTGGCGAGCTTCACCACCACCAGTGCAGCCGGTTTCGCGCCGAGCACGGCGTTTGCCGTCACCATCGAATCGGGCGCCACGGGGGTGATGGACCTGGCAGGCAATGCCCTGGCCGCCGACCGCACGTGGTCGTTCACCACCGGCACCGTGGCCTGCGCCGGCCCGGTCAACCTCGGCACGGCCGCCACCTTCGGCGCCTTCGGTGGCGGCGCAGGCCTTACCAACCACGGCGTGAACACCGTGGTGAACGGCAACCTGGGCACCACCGCGGCGTGCACGCTGATCACCGGCTTCCATGACGCGTCGAACACCTATTCCGAGACGATTCTCGACGTGGGTGCTGTCAACGGCATCATCAACTGCGGCCCGCCCGCACCGGGCACCACCACCACGCTGGCCATCGCCACCCAGGCGCGCGCCGACGCGCTCGCGGCCTACAACGCGCTGGCCGCATTGCCGCCGGGCAGCGACCCGGGAGCCGGCCAATTGGGCGGCCTCGTGCTGGCTCCGGCCACCTACACCTCGGCTGGCGGCACCTTCGACATCACCACTGGCGACCTGACGCTCGACGCGCAAGGCAACGCCGACGCCGTGTGGGTGTTCCAGGCCGCCTCGGCGCTGACCGTGGGCCTGAGCGCCACACCACGACGTGTGGTGCTGATCAATGGTGCCCAGGCGAGAAACGTGTTCTGGCAAGTGGGCAGCGCCGCACGCATCGAAGACGGCAGCAGCATGGTCGGCACCATCATCGCGCCCGCCGGCGTGACCATCTCGACCGTGGGCCAGCTGATGCAGACCACGCTGGTCGGCCGCGCCATCGGGCTCACCGCCTCGGTGACGATGGTCAACACCACCATCGTGGCGCCGTGATGGCACGCGCACCCGCCCTCGACACCTTCACCCGATTGAAAGCCACACCATGAACCGCAAACACGCCACGCGAGTACTGAGCCTTGCCGCGCTCAGCGCCTGCTTCGCTTCGCCAAGCGTCGCCCAGCCCGCCGAGGGCGGCTACTTCTACGGGGGCGGCTCGATCGGCCAGTCGCGCGCCAAGATCGACACCGAGCGCATCAGCGCGAGCCTGCTCGGCTCCGGGCTGGCCACCACATCGATGTCGACCGACGAGCGTGACACCGCCTACAAGCTCTTTGGTGGCTACCAGTTCAACCGCCACTTCGGGCTCGAAGGTGGCTACTTCAACCTGGGCCGCTTCGGCTTCAACACGACCACCTCGCCGGCAGGCACGCTCAATGGCGAGATCAAGCTGCAAGGTGTCAACCTCGACCTGGTCGGCACCTGGCCACTGAGCCCGCGCTGGTCGGTGCTGGGCCGCGTGGGCGCACAGCACGCGAATGCCCGCGATTCGTTCAGCGGCACCGGCGCGGTGTCGGTGCGCGACGCCAACCCGAGCAAACGCGAACTGAACTACAAGGTCGGCGTGGGCATGCAGTACGAAGTCAGCCCCTCGTTCCTGGTGCGCGCCGAAGCCGAGCGTTTTCGCATCAACGACGCGGTAGGCAACCACGGCAATGTCAACATGTTCTCGGTCGGCCTGGTGTTCCCGTTCGGGCGCACGTCTGAGCCGGTGCGACCGATGGCCGCGGCGCCCGCGCCCTACGTTGCGCCGGTGGTGGCCGCCCCACCGCCTGTGGCGGCAGCACCGGTGCGCCGCCGGGTGAAGTTTTCCGCCGAGACGCTGTTCCCCTTCGACCAGGCGGAACTCCGACCCGAGGGCAAGACGGCGCTCGACACCTTTGCGCAAGAGCTCAAGGGCAGCCAGTTCGAGGTCATCACGGTCACCGGCCACGCCGACCGGTTGGGGTCGTCGGCGTACAACCAGACGCTGTCTGCGCAGCGCGCCGAGATGGTCAAGGCCTATCTCGTCAGCAACGCCGGCATCAGCGCCTCCAAGATCTCGGCCTCCGGGAAAAGCGAGTCGGAGCCGGTGACCCAACCCGATGACTGCAAGGGCGACAAGCCCACCGCCAAGCTGATTGCCTGCCTGCAGCCTGACCGGGGTGTGGAGATCGAGGTGGTCGGCTCACGCTGAACACTGCGCATCCGCTTTTTTGACAGCGGCGCGGCCCGCCTGGCGACAGGCGGGCCGCAGCGTTTGGGGGCCCACACCGCCGTGGTTGTAGTCCAAATCCCACAGCGCATGGCGCCGCCCGCCGATGGGCTGCAAACGAGGGTCGGCCTACATTGGTTTTGTTGGCTTCAGCCGGGTGTGAGTCCTTCGCTTCACCGCTGTTCGCTAGCCCCAAATTTGATCGGAGAACACCCATGACAAACCTCAATTGGATCTACAAGGGCATACCCGCCTGCGCCGTGGTGCTGCTGGCTGCATGTGCCGGCACACCCCCACCGAAGGAAGAGCTGGCGGTGAGCCGCGCGGCCGTGGAGCGCGCCACCGGGCCGGCGTCGGCCGATTCGCCGGTCACCCTGGCCGCCGCGCGCGACAAGCTCAACCGCGCCAACGTCGCCTATGCCAACAAGGACTACGACCTGGCCCGCCAGCTCGCCGAGCAGGCCACCGCCGACGCTACCCTGGCCGAGGCGCAGTCACGCTCGATGCGCTCCGAAAAGGCGCTGGTGGAAGTGCGCGAAGGCATCCGCCAGCTGCGCGACGAACTCACCCGCAAATAAGACACCGGAGCACACCCCATGAAACACCACTCAACACTCACCATCAGCGCCCTGCTGGGCAGCTTGATCCTGGCGGCTTGCGCCACCACCCAAGAGCCGCCGCCCGCCCTGGTCGAAGCGCGCAGCACCGTGCGCAGCGCCGAGCTCGACGCGCAGGTGCAAACGCAGGCGCCACTGGAGCTGAAAAAAGCCACCGACTCCCTCAACCGCGCCAACATGCTGCTCGACAAGGGCGAGCCCCTGGCCGAGGTCAGCAGCGCCGCCTATGTGGCCAGCCAGCAGGCCAAGACCGCGATGGCGATTGCCAAAGCCAAGGGCAACGACGGCGCCATGAGCGCAGCCGAACTCGAACGCGAGCGTGTGCGCTCCGACATGCGCGCCGCCGAAGCCGATCGCGCCCGCGCTCAGACCGGCGCCGCACGCCAGCAGACCGCGGTGGCCGAACAGCGCGCCGCCGGTGCCGAACAACGCGCCTCGGGTGCCGAGCAGCAGGCCGCCGTCGCCCAGGCATCGGCCAGCGAAGCCCAACAACGAGCCGCCGAGCTGCAAAAGCGCTTGAATGACTTGCAAGCCAAGCAGACCGAACGCGGCATGCTGGTCACGTTGGGCGACGTGTTGTTCGAGTCGGGCCGCGCCGAAGTCAAGCCGGGTGCACAAAACTCGCTGGGCAAGCTGGCCGACTTCTTGAAGCAATACCCTACACGCCACATCCTCATCGAAGGCCACACCGACAACATCGGCTCGGCGAGCTACAACGAAAACTTGTCGCAGCGCCGCGCGAGCGCAGTTGAATCGGCCTTGAAGGGCATGGGCGTGCCAGCCAACCGCGTCTCTACCGCGGGCTACGGCAAGGAATACCCGGTCGCGGCCAACACCACCGACACCAACCGCGCGCTCAACCGCCGTGTCGAGGTCTACATTGCGGACAACGACCAGCCGGTGAAGTCGCGCCGCTGACACCCACCCATCAAGGAGACCCTGATGTCACCCCCACACCAAACTCCGCCGTTCTGGAGTACCGCATCCTTTGGCGACAGCACCGACACCTCGCCGATGGAATTGTCTGCGCTGGGCGAGCACCTTGACGCGTGCAAAGGCACCAGCAGCCGCTGGTTCGCTGTGCAGTGCGTGGGTGAGGCCATGCACGGTTTCATCAGCTCTCGATTTGTCACCACGCTGGTGGTGGCTACCTTGCTGATCGGTGTGTCTTCGCTGGTGGTCTAAGTGGCCGAATCTGCGCTGAAGCGCCTGCTGCCACAAGCACCGCAGGCCTTGCTGCGCATTCTCGATGGCGCTCGAGGGCCGGTGCAGCAGCCGGTGCGCTCAGAGATCTTCGGCCTGGAGCGTTTTGCGCAGCACGGCCACAGCCTGGGCGAAACGCACCGCGCCGCGCGCGGCGGCTGGCGTGCGGCGACCTTCTTTCCGCGCCTGCGCAGCAACATCCGCACGCTGCGCGAGGCGCACCACTACATCGGCCTGCAAGCCAGCAGCGGCTACGACATCAGCCCTGCCGGCGAGTGGCTGCTCGACAACTTTCACCTGATCGAAGCGCAGCTGAAAGAGATCCATGAGGGCCTGCCTCGCCGCTACTTCCGCACCCTGCCGCTGCTGCAAGACGAGCCACTCGCCGGCCTGCCGCGCATCTACGGCGTGGCCTGGGCTTTCGTGGCCCACACAGACGGCGCCTTCGATGAAGAACTGGTGCTGCGCTTTCTCACCGCCTACCAGGAAACACGCGAGCTGAACCTGGCCGAGATGTGGGCCCTGCCCACCACCTTGCGCGTGGTGCTGATCGAAAACCTGCGCCGCCTGGCCGAACGTGTGGCCACCAACAAGGCGGCGCGCGAAGCGGCCAACCTGTGCTGCGACCGGCTTGAAAGTTTCAGCATTGAAAGCCTCGACGAACTGCTCGCGCTGCTCGAGCAACGCGGTGTGGGGCGCTCGTTCCTGGGCCAGATGGCATTGCGCCTGCACGACCTGCGCCGCACCACCACCACCATCGACATCGCACCCTTCGAGGTGTGGCTGCAAGCCCAGCTGCCCGACCTGCCCAGCCTGCGCGCGCAACAAGCCGCCAACCAGGCCGCCGACAACCTGAGCGTGAGCAACGCCGTCACCTCGCTGCGCACCATCGGCGACGCCGACTGGCCCGACATCGTGGCCCGCAGCAGCACGCTGATGCGCTTGATGCTCACCTCGCCGGTGTTCGCCGCCGAACACAGCCTCACCCGCGACCAGACGCTGCATGGCATTGAGCTGCTGGCGCGCCGCAGCGGGCACAGCGAGGTGCGGGTGGCGCAGGCCCTGCTCGACCTCAAACAGAGTGCCGAACTCGACAACCCCGCCGCCGGCGTGGCGAGCCACTGGCTGCATGGCCCGGGCCGCCCCACCCTGCTGCGCGAGCTGGGTTTGCACGAAGCCGCTGGCCAGGCCTGCCTGAGTACCGCCCACCGCTGGGCCTTGCCGCTCTACCTGGGCGGCGCACTCGCGGCCGTGGTGGGCGTGAGCTGGGGCCTGCTGCGCCACGCGAACGAACTCGACGGCCTGCCCACCGGCTTGATCTGGCTCGGCATTGTGCTGATGCTGTTCCCCACCTCCGAGGCGGTGGTCGCGGTGATCAACCGGCTCATCAGCGAGTCGGTGCGCCCGCACCACTTGCCGCGTCTCGCGTTGGCCGAGGGCATACCGATCGCGCACCGGGTGATGGTGGTGATTCCCTGCATGCTGACGAGCGAAGCGGCCACACGCGAGCTGGCCCACCGGCTGCAGCTGCACCACCTGGCCAACCCCGAGCGCCATGCGCAGTTCGCGCTGTTGAGCGACTGGGCCGATGCCGATGCGGCCCGTGTGGAGGCCGACGAAGACCTGCTCGCCAGCGCTGTGGCGCAGATCGACGCGCTCAATACGCGCTACCCCGCCGCGGAGGGCGATGCACCGCGTTTCATCGTGCTGCACCGCGAGCGCCGCTTCAGCGACACCGAACAACGCTGGATCGGCTGGGAGCGCAAGCGCGGCAAGCTGGAGCAGCTGGTGGCCGCACTGGCCACTGGCGACACCAGCGAGTTCTTGCCGCTGGGCGAAGCATCTCGCGTTGCCGAGCACACGCCCTACGTCGTGACCCTCGACAGCGACACGCAGCTGCCCCCCGGCCGCCTGCGCGAGCTGGTTGGCGTGGCCGCACATCCGCACAACCAGCCGCAGCTCGACGAACGCACACGCACCGTCACCCGTGGCTACGGCATCTTGCAGCCACGCATTGCCACGCCCTTGCCGGCACCGCGCGACTTCACCTACTTCCACTGGCTGTTTGCCGGCCAGTGCGGCATCGATCCCTACAGCGCGGCCAGCTCCGAGGTCTACCAGGATGTGTTCCTGGAAGGCGCCTACACCGGCAAGGCCTTGCTCAACGTGCAGGCCATGCACACCGTGCTGCACCAGCGCCTGCCCGAAGGCCTGGTGCTGAGCCACGACCTGATCGAAGGCTCGATGGTGCGCAGTGCCGCCATCACCGACATCTCGCTGATCGAAGACGCGCCCTTCCACGCCGACGTGGCCGCCTCGCGCGTGCACCGCTGGATGCGAGGCGACTGGCAGCTGTTGCCCATCTTCCTCAACCCCCGGCGCTACCCGGTGAACGCGATCAACCGCTGGAAGATCTTCGACAACCTGCGCCGCTCGCTGGTGCCCGCCGCTTCGCTCGCCTTGCTGGTGCTCACGCTGGTGGGCGGGCTGCTGTCGCCGTGGTCGGCCCTGCTGCTGGTGCTGGCCGCGTTCTGTGCCGGGCCGCTGATGGGCGCGGTGGCCGGCTTGTCGCCCAGCCGAGACGACATCGCCAAGCTTCACTTCTACCGCCAGGCCACGCTCGACCTCGCACGCGCGCTGAGCACCGGGCTGTGGCACGTGGCGCAGCTGATGCACCACGCGCTGATGGCCCTGGATGCCATCGTGCGCTCGCTCTACCGCATGCTCGTGAGCCAGCGCCACCTGATGCAATGGACCACCAGCGCAGCGGCGCAGGCGGCCGCCAAGACCGACCTCAGGGATCTGGTGCGCACCCACTGGATGGCACCGGCCTTGGCCTCGCTCATCCTCGCCGGTCTGCTGGCGCTCGACACGCCGCACCCGGCGTTGTCGGTGGCCTTGTGTGCGCTGTGGGCCGCCTCTCCCCTGTGGACCTGGTGGGTCAGCCGGCCGCGCCCCGCGTTGGAAGACGCCGGCTTGCCCCTGGACGAGCAGGTGCGCCTCGAAGGCCTGGCGCGCGACACCTGGCGCCTGTTCGAGCGCTGCGTGGTGGTCGACGACCAGCACCTGCCACCCGACAACCTGCAAACCGTGCCGCACGACATGGTGGCGCACCGCACCTCGCCCACCAACATCGGCCTTTATCTGCTGAGCGTGGCCTGCGCGCGCGAGTTCGGCTGGATCGGCACGCAAGACCTGCTCACCCGCATGGAGGCCACGCTCGCCACGCTGCACAAGCTGGCTCGCCACCGTGGCCACTTTTTGAATTGGTACGACACCCAGAGCGGCGCGCCGCTGCTGCCGATGTATGTGTCGACCGTTGACAGCGGCAACCTCAGTGGGCACCTGCTGGCGGTCGCGCAAGCCTGCCTGGCCTTGGTTCAGGCGCCGCACGACGCCAGCGCCACCCACAGTGCGCTGGCCGCCTCGCGCCAACGGCTGGCGCCCTTGATGTCGCGGGTGCCCGAGCTTTTTTCCCAACCCGCCGTCAGCCACTCGCCGCTGGCCGCCCTGATGGCCCTGCCCGACCCCCTGGAGGAGGCCCTGCGCAACGCGAGCGGCTTCGAGCGCTTGTTGCGCGAGGCCACCGACGACCTCGCCGCGCTGCTGCCCGACACCGCCGAGCTGGCCTGGCTGCTGGGCGACCACATCGCCACCCTGCGCTCGGCCTTGCGCGACCAGCAAGCCAGTCTTGCCACGGCCGAGACCGTGCAGCGCCTGCAGGCCATCGCCCACGAATTCGAACAACTGGCCTGGAGCGCCGACTTCGGTTTTCTGTACCACCGCAAGCGGCACCTTTTCCACATCGGCTTTCGCGTGGCCGAGCAACAGCTCGATGCGGGCTTCTACGACCTGCTGGCTTCGGAGTCGCGCCTGACCAGCCTGCTGGCCATCGCCAAGGGCGACGTGCCGGTGCGCCACTGGGCCTCGCTCGGGCGGCCGTTCTACGCGGTGGGCACACAAGCCGGCCTGCGCTCGTGGTCGGGCTCGATGTTCGAGTACCTGATGCCCAGCCTCGTGCTCGACGAGCCGCACGGCAGCGTGCTGCGTGACGCCGGCCACGCCGCCGTGCGCGAACAGATCGCCTTTGCGCGCGCGCACAAGGTGCCCTGGGGCATCTCGGAGTCGGCCTACGCCGGGCGCGACCACACGCTGGCCTACCAGTACGCGCCACAAGGTGTGCCGCGCCTGGCCTTGCGCCGCACCCCGCCCGACGAGCTGGTGATCGCGCCTTACGCCACGGCGCTCGCGGCGCAAATCGCGCCGCACCGCGCGGCCGAGAACTTCGCGGCCATGCAAACGCTGGCGGCGCGTGCGCGCTACGGCTTCATCGAGGCGCTCGACTTCTCGCCCGCACGCCTGGCCGGCGGCGAAACCTATGCCGGCGTGGGCACCTTCATGGCCCACCACCAGGGCATGAGCATCGTCTCGCTGGCCAATGTGCTGCGCGGGGGCTGCGCGCAGCGCTGGGGCATGGCCAATGCCCACATCGAGGCGGTGTCGTCGCTGCTGCACGAGCGCGCGCCGCGCGAGGTGTCGATGTTGTACGCGCCCTTGCCCGGCCCGCCAACACTCGCCTTGCAGCGGCGTGGCCCGGCGTTGCTGCGCGACGTGTTGCCCGGCGCCACCGCGCTCGAGCCCACGCATGTGCTGTCGAACGGGCGCTACAGCGTCACGCTGCGCGCCAACGGTGCGGGCTGGAGCCGCCGGGGCGCCACCGGCATCACCCGCTCGCGCGACGACGCGCTGCGCGATTCGCATGGCAGCTTCTTCTACCTGCGCTGGGACCAGCGGCCGCAGCCGGTGTCGATCACCCAGCACCCCGCGCCCGACCCGGCGGCGCACTACAAGAGCGTGTTCCACGCCGACCGCGTGTGCTTCGACGCGTCCTGGCCCGAGCTGCAAGCCCACGCCACGGTGTGGGTCAGCCCCGAAGACGACATCGAGTTCCGCCAGATCGAGCTGCGCAACCTGAGCGACCGTGTGATCGAGATCGAGCTGATCTCGGCCTTCGAGGTGACGCTGGCCGACCCGCGTGCCGATGAAACGCACCCGGCCTTCACCAATCTTTTCGTCCGCGCCGAATGGCTGGCCTCGCAGCAGGCCGTGCTGTTCGAGCGCAAGCCCCGCCTGGCCACCGAGCAAGGCCTGCTGGCGGCGCACTTCCTGGCCGCCAGCGACCCGCAGGTGGTGGGCCTGCGTGTGCAGACCGACCGCCTGCGCTGGTGGGGCCGCAACCAGGGTGCAGCGCGGCCGATGGCCTCGTTCGACGACCTGCCCGACCACGAGCACGAGAACGGCAGCGGGGCCGACACCCCGATCACGCTCGACACCGGGCTCGACCCGATGTGCGCGCTCGCGGTGCGGCTGCGCATCGAGCCGCATGCCAAGGCACAGCTCACGTTTGCAACCACCGCGTCAGACTCGCCCGCCACCTTGCACGCGGTGATCGACAAATACCGCCAGGCCATCCATGTGCAACGTTCGTCGTTGATGTCGGCCACGCTGACCGGCATCCGCCTGCGAACGCTGGCGCTGAGCGCAGAAAACTTCGCGGCCATCCAGACGCTCACCACCGCGCTGGTGCTGTGCCTCACGCGCCCGCAAGGTGGCGCTGCCGAGGCCTGCGACCGGCGCCTGTTGTGGCGCTTCGGCATCTCGGGCGACCGGCCCATCATGCTGGTGTCGGCCGGCGTCGCGCAATCGTTGGGCCTGCTGCGCACGCTCGCCAAGGGTTTGCGCCTGTGGGGTTGGGGTGGCGTGGCCTGCGACCTGGTGGTGGTGAATGCCGAGCCCACCTCTTACCTGATGGCGCTGCAGCGCGAGATTGCTGCGCTGCGCGAGCGGCACATCGCCGAAAGCGCCGCCCAACCGGGCCCGGCCTGCACCGGCTTTCACCTGCTGCGCGCCGAGGAGCTGTCGGCCGAGGAGCTGAACACCCTGCGTTGCCTGGCCCGCCTGCGCCTGCGTGCCGATGGCCGCCCGCTGGTGCACCACGTGCAGGAGTGGGTCACGCTGCACGAGCAGGCCTTTGAAGAACGGCATGCCACCTCGACCGCAGCGGTGCCGATGGCGCGTGCCTTGCCGATGGCCGCGCCCGCCCCGAGCGGCGAGTTTGCGCCTCAGTCGGGTGAGTTCCGGTTTGACACCAGCGCCCGCGTGCGGCCCAAGCGGCCATGGATCAACGTGCTCTCGAACCCGAGTTTCGGTGCACAGATTTCCGAAGCCGGCGGTGGCTACACCTGGGCCGTGAACAGCCGGCTCAACCAGCTCACCACCTGGTCGAACGACCCGGTGAGCGACACACCGGCC
>NZ_JANOCG010000076.1:0-7243 GCF_031412075.1 Rhizobacter sp. | reverse complement strand
CCGAGGCGGAAGGTCAGGAACTCGCTGCCCGATTGGGCGGCCAGGGCGGCACGTGCGGCCTCATGGCGGGCGACGTGGGCGGCTTCGTGAATCATGTCCATGTGAAATCCTCTTGAATGGGTGCGTGCTCAGGTTGGCTGCCCAGGCTATCTGGGGGCCTGGAACCAAACGGTGAGTGGGTGTGGAAAGAGCCGGCCAATTCGCGGCACGGCTCAGGGGTACTTAGAAGGTCTCCCACTCCTCGCCGGCGGCTGCGGTGGCAGGGGCCGGCGCAGCGGCCCGTGGGGCGGGGCCCGTGGGCGCACGCGCGGGTGCGCCCGCCGGCGCCGCAGGCTCGACGGCCTTGGCTTTCGCAGCCGGTTTCGATGCAGGCGCGTGGGCGACTGTCACGCGTGCAGGTTTGTGGATGATTGGCGCGGTGGCAGGGGCGACGACCGGCCCCGAGGCGGTGGCATGCAGCTTGAACACCGCGACCGCATCGACGAGCTTGCGCGCCTGCAGCTTGAGGCTCTCGGCCGCGGCGGCGCTTTCTTCGACCAGCGCGGCATTCTGCTGGGTGGCCTGGTCCATCTGGCTCACGGCCTCGCCCACCTGCGCGACGCCGGCGCTCTGTTCGGTGCTGGCAGCGCTGATCTCGCCCATGATGTCGGTCACGCGACGGATGGCGCCCACCACTTCGGTCATGGTCACGCCAGCCTGGTCGACCAGCTGCGAGCCCCGCTCGACCCGCTCGACGCTGCTCGAGATGAGCGACTTGATTTCCTTGGCCGCTTCGGCGCTGCGCTGGGCCAGGCTGCGCACTTCGCTGGCGACCACCGCAAAGCCACGCCCTTGTTCGCCGGCACGTGCTGCTTCAACGGCTGCATTCAGCGCGAGGATGTTGGTCTGGAAGGCGATGCCGTCGATCACGCCGATGATGTCGGCGATCTTCTTCGAGCCTTCGTTGATGCCCTTCATCGTGTCGACCACCTGGCCGACCACTTCACCGCCCTTCATGGCGACGCTGGAGGCGCCCAGGGCGAGCTGGTTGGCCTGGCGCGAGTTGTCGGCGTTCTGCTTGACCGTGCTCGACAGCTGCTCCATCGAAGCGGCTGTCTCTTCCAGGGCGCTGGCCTGCTCTTCGGTGCGGCTCGACAGGTCGTTGTTGCCCTGGGCGATCTGGGCTGATGCGGTGGCAACGCCGTCGGCGTTTTCGCGCACACCGCCGACGATCTTCGCCAGCCTGGACTTCATGTCATGCAAGGCGGCCAGCAGCAGGCCGGTCTCGCTCTTGCCGTCGGACTTGAACTCGATCGAGAGGTCGCCTTCCGCGACTGCGCGTGCGACGTCCACGGCTTGATTGAGCGGGCGCGTCGTCGAGCGGATGATCCCCCAGGCGAGCAGCGCGCCAAGGGCGAACGCCAGCGCGACCAGCGAGGCGACGATGGTGCGGCTGCTCGAGGCGGCGGCGGCCACAGCCTTGCCGGATTCGAGCATCAGGTCTTCCTGCAGCTTGATCAGGTTGTCGAGCTTGTCCATGTAGACAAGCTGAACCGGGCGCATCTCCTTCAACAGGACCGGGCGTGCCTCGTCGAGCTTGCCGGCTTGTGCCAGCTCGATCACTCGATCGCGCTGAACCCTGTAGCTGGCGCGGGCCGCGACCACATCGGCCAGCATCGCCTTGCCCTTCTCGCCGGCAGTGCTCTTTTCGAGCTTGTCGAAGGCTTCGTTGATCTTGGCATTCGAGCTCGCGACCTCGTCGAATTGCGACTTGAGATCGGCCGGCTCCGTCATGATGAAGAGGTTGCGCATGGCGCGGGCAATTTGATTGACCTCGCCCTTGATGTTGTTGACCAGCACGATCTTGGGAAAGCGGTCGTCCTGCACCATCGCGAACTCGGCGCTGATGGCCGAAATCCGGTTCAACGCCACTGCACCCAGCAGGGCGATCAGCAGCCCCATCGCAGCGAAACCCAGGCTCAGCCGGGTGGAGATCTTCATGTCGTGCAGCTTCATCTGAGGCTCCGTTGAAAGAGAGGGGCGGAAGGCGTAGCGAAATGTCAGTCGCGCAGGTGAAACGCGCCGACGACCTGGGCCAGGCACTTCGCCTGGTCCTCGAGACTTCTGGCGGCGGCGGCGCTTTGTTCCACCAGCGCGGCATTCTGTTGGGTCATCTGGTCGAGTTGAATCACGGCATGGTTGACTTGACCGATCCCGTCGCTCTGCTCCGAGGCCGCGGCGGTGATCTTGTCGATGATGTTGGAGACCCGCTGGACACTGGTGACGATCTCGCTCATCGTCGCGCCGGCATCGGCCACCAGGCGTGAGCCGCCCTCGACCTTCTCGACCGGGTCACCGATCAGCCCCTTGATCTCTTTGGCGGCTTGCGCCGAGCGCTGGGCCAGGCTGCGCACTTCGCTGGCCACCACGGCGAAGCCGCGGCCTTGTTCGCCGGCACGCGCTGCTTCGACCGCGGCGTTGAGCGCGAGGATGTTGGTCTGGAAGGCGATGCCATCGATCACGCCGATGATGTCGCTGATCTTCTTGGAGCTGGCGTTGATCTCGTCCATGGTGCGTACCACCTGCGAGACCACGCTGCCGCCGCGGGCGGCCACTTCTGCAGCCGACGAGGCCAGCTGGGTGGCCTGGCGCGCCGAATCGGCGTTTTGTTTGACGGTGGCGGTCAACTCTTCCATCGAGCTGGCGGCTTGCTGCAGGTTGCTGGCCGTCTTTTCGGTGCGAGTGCTCAGGTCGTGGCTGCCAGCGGCGATCTCGCCACCCGACACCGTGATGTGTCTGGCCGCGGTGCTGATGTCGGCCATCGCAGCGCCCACACGCTCCAGGGTCTGGCGCAACTGCGCGGCCACCGGGGTGGTGGTTTGCATGTGGCTCACGTCGAGGTCGAGCGTGTCGCCCCGCACCACGTTTTGCGTCAGCATCTGCAATTCGGCGCCTTGCATGGCGGCTTGGCGCATCTGCACGGCCAGGCCAATTTCCAGGGCGGACTGAGCCACCACATAAGCGGCATGGATCAGCACACGCTCGAAGCTGGGTGCCGTCAGGCAGTAGACGCCGGCGCCAGCCAGTTGGAGGCGATCGAACAGCACGTGGTGCAGGGCAAACAGCCCAGCGGTAAAAACAATGGGCCGCCAGTCGTGGTACGCCAACACCAGCGCGAGCAGGGCGAACACACCGAAGTGGTACTCCACCATGCCCCGCCCCAGCTGGATGTGCAGCGCCACCATGGCCGCCGCACAAAAACACAGCACATAGCGCGTGGCACTGCTGCCGCGCGCCAGGGTGAAGACGGCGCCCGCCACCACCAGCAAGGGCAAGGCGACGAGCGCGGCCAGGGCCAGCCCATCGTTGGCAACCCCGATCGCAAACGCGACCAGCACGCACAGGCCGATGCCGCCCAGCATCAGCGTGTCAGCCTGTCGGCCCAGGTGGTGCAGGTGGTGGGTGTGCCCGGGCGGGGGGGCGCTGATCAAGGACATGGTTTCGATCTCTTTCTGTTGACTCGGTGTCACTCAGCGGCTCTCAAGGCGAAAAACCGAAACCACCTCGGCCAGGCGTGTCGCCTGCTCCTTGAGTGACTCGGCGGCGGCGGCCGACTCCTCCACCAATGCGGCGTTCTGCTGCGTCATCTGGTCGAGCTGGGTCACGGTGGTGTTGACGAGGCTGATGCCATCGCTTTGCTCCGACGCGGCCGAGGTGATCTCGCCAATGATGTCGGACACGCGCTGCACCGAGCTCACGATCTCGCTCATGGTCGCGCCGGCGTCGGCCACCAGGCGAGAGCCGCCTTCGACCTTTTCGACCGAGGCGCCGATCAGGCCCTTGATCTCTTTGGCGGCCTGCGCCGAGCGCTGGGCCAGGCTGCGCACTTCAGCGGCCACCACGGCAAAACCGCGGCCCTGTTCACCGGCGCGTGCGGCTTCCACCGCGGCATTGAGCGCGAGGATGTTGGTCTGGAAGGCGATGCCATCGATCACGCCGATGATGTCGCTGATCTTCTTGGAGCTGGCGTTGATCTCGTTCATGGTGGTGACCACTTGCGAGACCACGTGGCCGCCGCGCTCGGCCACCTCGGCGGCCGACGAGGCGAGCTGGTTGGCCTGGCGCGCCGAATCGGCGCTTTGTTTGACGGTGGCGGTCAGCTGCTCCATCGAGCTGGCGGCCTGCTGCAGGTTGCTGGCGGTCTGCTCGGTGCGCTGGCTCAGATCCTGGTTGCCGGTGGCGATCTCGGTGCTGGCGGTCTGGATGGAGGTCGACGATTGCATCACCGTTTGCAGCGAGTGGTTGAGTTGCTGCGTCATGGTGCCGAGCGAGCGGATCAGGTCGCCCACTTCATCGCTGCGGTCGGTTTGCGCATCGACGCGCAGGTTGCCGGCAGCCACCTCGGTGGCCACGCCCACGGCGCGCCGCAGGTCGTGAACCACTTTGCGCTGCATCCACCACGCCGCGCCCACGGCGCCGGTGCAGGTGAGCAGGGCCAGCAGGCCGAGCAGCAGGCTGCGTTGGGTGGAGCGTGTGGCCGCTGCATCGGTGGCCGCCGAGGAGATGGCTTCCATCTTCGCCACCAGGCCACCGAGTGAGGTGGCCACCGAGGCAAAGGTGGTGTCGGCGCCTTGCATGGCGGCGATGCCGGTGTTGGGGTCGACGGTCGAGAGGTCGATCGCCGAGTCGGCTTGTTTGCCGTATTTGTCGATCTGCTGGCCCATGGCGGTCATGCTCGCCTTGAACTCCGCATCGGCGACACCGGCATCGGCCAGGTTGGCCAGGGTGCGCTTCAAGCCACTCAGCTGGTTGACCAGCGCGCCGCGAAACGCCTTGACCTTGGGCTCGTCGAGCGAGTTGATCAAGGCCACCGTCTTGTAGACGCTGGCGTGGATCTGCGCGAACTGGTCTTGTGCACTCGTGATGGTGCGAAAGCTCTCCATGTCGGCCTTGAACGACGTGTGGCTTTGCGTGGCGGTGCGGTTTTGCAGAACCGTGTTCACCGAAGCGATGGCAAGCACCAAGACCGCTGTCAACAGCGGTGCGACCAGGAGCTTTGCACCCAGATTCATGAGACGTCCTTCGTGGCAGATGCCGTGTGCGCAGCGATGGCGTTTACTTGTAGATGCCGCCGCAGACCACGGCGTCGTCGAGCTTCTCGCAGTACATGCTCTTCGGTTCGATCTTCTTGGAGACCGGGTTGGTGAACTTGTAGTCCTGCCAGAAGGTGCCCTTGGACTGGGCGAGCTCCACGCGCTCCTTGACGAAGGCCTTGCCGTCCACGTCTTTCAGCTCGAGCAGGTTCTTGCCGATCATCTTTTCGTTGGCGCCGTGGGCACGCACCGTGCCGTCCAGGCCATAGACCGTGAGGTAAAGGTCGCGGTCGTTGAACTGGCCGGCCTTGTTGCTGATTTCGGCGTAACCCTTGTCCTTGCCGCTGGTCTTGATGAAGGTCACACCCTTTTTGACCATGGCGGTGGCTTCAGCGGCGGTGGCATTGCCGTCTTTGGCGATGGCAGGGGTGCTGAGGGCAAAGACCGTGAGGGTGATCGCGGCGATGGGGTGCAAGTGTCTGGACATGGGGCGCTCCGTACAACAAAAAGGGCAGGGATGGGTTGCCCTGTGCATATCGGCAATACCAGGCCCTTGGTGAAGCGATTCTCAACAGCGCATGCGCACCTGATCCGTGCATAAGACCGCGCTCCGGGGTGCTTTTCGCAAGGAACCACGCTCGCAAACAAAAAGGCCCGTGGTGTTCACGGGCCTTGGGTGAGGTCGGGCTGACCGGTCAGAAGGTTTCCCAGTCATCGGCTCCGGCGGCGGCCATGGCCATTGCAGGGGCCGGGCGGGGTGCTGCGGCCACCGGCGCGGGGCTCGGCGCTGGGGCAGTCGCGGCGAGTGCCGGTTTGGCCTTGGCGGCGGAGCGGCCGGGCGCCGAGGGCTTTGCGGTGGGTGCTGCGCGATACGCCACCTTGGGGGCGGGGGCCGCGCTTGCGCGCGGAGCGTCGTCGCTTGTGAGCTTGAACACCGCCACCGCGCTCACCAGTTGCTGAGCCTGTGTCTTGAGGCTCTCGGCCGCCGCGGCGCTTTCTTCCACCAGCGCGGCGTTTTGCTGCGTGGCCTGGTCCATCTGCGCCACCGCTTCGCCCACCTGGGCAACACCCGACGACTGCTCGACGCTGGCTGCGCTGATCTCGCCCATGATGTCGGTCACGCGGCGGATCGAAGACACCACCTCATGCATCGTCGCGCCGGCCTGGTCGACCAGGGCCGTGCCTTGCTCCACCCGCTCGACACTGGTGGAGATGAGCGACTTGATCTCTTTGGCGGCCTCGGCCGAGCGTTGCGCCAGGTTGCGCACTTCGCTGGCCACCACCGCAAAGCCGCGGCCTTGTTCGCCGGCACGCGCGGCTTCCACCGCAGCGTTCAGCGCCAGGATGTTGGTCTGGAACGCAATGCTGTCGATGGTGCCGATGATGTCGGAGATTCGCTTCGACGAATCGTTGATGCCCTTCATCGTGTCGACCACGCGGTTGACCACGTCGCCGCCCGAGATGGCCACGGTCGAGGCACTCAGGGCCAGTTGGTTGGCCTGGCGTGCGTTGTCGGCGTTTTGTTTGACGGTGCTGGAGAGCTCTTCCATCGACGCGGCGGTTTCTTCCAGCGCGCTGGCTTGTTCTTCGGTGCGGCTGCTCAGGTCGTTGTTGCCCTGGGCAATCTGGGCCGAGGCGGTGGCCACACCTTCGGCGCCGCTGCGCACACCGGAGACGATGTCGCGCAGGTTGTGCTGCATGGTGCCCAGAGCGTCGAGCATCTTGCCCATCTCGTCGCCACGGTTGTGCGAAACGTTGTGGCTCAGGTCACCAGCGGCCATCTTGTCGGCGTGCTGCATGGCTTGCTCGGCGGCAGCAGCCATGTCGCGCGAGATCGACCAGCCGATCAGCAGGCCGAGCGCGACCATCGTGCCCAAGGTGCCCAGCACGATCATGCGTGCCTGTCGGTACACCGATTCGGCGGAGGCGCTGGCGGCCTTGGCGCCGGCGGAGTTCAGTTGAACCAGCTTTTCGATGGACGTGTCGACGGTTTGGTAGGCCGCGGCGCCTTTGCCTGCGAGCAGGCCTTTGGCGCCGACGGCATCGCCCGCGCGCACCAGCGTCATGAGCTCACCGCCCACCGCCCGGAAAGCCTCCCAGTCCTTGCCGAATTGTTCGAACAAGGCCTTCTCTTCCGGGCTGTGCACCAGCTTGGCGTACCCGGCCCGGCC
>NZ_JANOCG010000075.1:0-11713 GCF_031412075.1 Rhizobacter sp. | reverse complement strand
TTCGCGACCATCGTCGAGGCCGTGCGCGAGGGGCGCGCCATTCTCGACAACATCCGCAAGTTCTTGCGTTACCTGCTGTCCACCAACATGGGCGAGGTGTTGACGGTCTTTCTGGGCGTGGTGGGGGCGGGCGTGATCGGCTTGAATGCCGGGGATGCCAGTGGCGCCGTGGTGCTGCCGCTGCTCGCGACGCAGCTCTTGTGGATCAACCTTGTCACCGACTCCGGGCCGGCGCTCGCGATGGGCGTCGACCCGCCCACCGATGACCTCATGGCGCGCAAGCCGCGCCATATCAGCGAGCGGGTGATCGACGCACGCATGTGGTCCAGCGTGATCCAGACGGGCCTGGTGATCGCCGTGGTCACGCTGCTGACGATGGACATGCACCTGCCCGGTGGGCTGATCGAGGGCAGCCACGACATCACGACCGCACGCACGGCCGGCTTCACCGTGCTGGTGTTCACCAGCCTCTTCGGCTGCTTCACCGCACGCTCTGACGTCACCAGCGCGTTCTCGCACCTGTTCGTGAACCCCTGGCTGTGGGGCGCCATGGCGCTCTCGGTGGTGTTGCAGATGGCGGTCGTGCACCTGGGCTTCTTGAACCTGGCATTCGGCACGGTGCCGCTGACCTTGGAGCAGTGGCTGCTGTGCGCCGCCATGGCCAGTGGGGTGCTGTGGTACAGCGAGCTGCGCAAGCTGGTGGTTCGGGCGCGGGGCCGTTGACACATGCTCATCGAACTGGTGTCGGACATCGCCAAGCTCGGTTTTTTCGTCGCGTGTGCCTACGCACTCATCAGCACCTATGCCCGGCGCAGAGGGCCGGGCTGGAACGCGCCTCTGGCGAAGCGTCGCCTGGCCGTGTTGGGGATGCTGACGCTGAGTGTGGGCGGCATCAAGGTGATCGAGGATGTGGTTGCCAAAGAGTCCGGGCCGGTTGACGAAGCCATTCTGTGGTTCATTCGCGAGCATGTGCCTTCAGCGCTGACCGGCTTCTTCACGGCGATCACGTTCAGCGGATCCGCTGCGGTTCTGGTGCCCGCAGCAGGCCTGGCCGCCACGGTGTTGCTCGTCTGCCGGCGCCGCTTCGAAGCCGTGCTGCTGGCTGCATCGTCGATCACGGCCACGCTCTTCGTCTGGGGCATGAAAGCCATCGTTGGCCGGGCCCGACCTGCCTTGTGGGAGGCGCAGTGGTACTGGGGTTCCAGCTTTCCCAGCGGGCACACCCTGAGCACCGCCGCCTTCTCGACCGCCGCCGCCTTGTGCGTGGCGCGCATCTGGCCTCGCGCCGGCACCCCCGCGATGACGCTGGCTGTGGTGTGGACAGGCCTGGTCGCGGTCTCCCGACTCGTCCTCGGTGTCCACTGGCCGTCAGATGTGCTGGCCGCCATCTGCCTGGGTGCCTTCGTTCCACTGCTGATCAGCGTGGCAAACGACCTGAGTCATCGACATCCGGGGAGCGGAGGTTTGTCCATCTGACAGCTGCTGCCGACAGCCCATCAACAGGGCACTGCGTTGATGGCGGTCAAGCGGTGTGGGCAGGTCCGGCGCCAGACTGAGCACCGTTGCATCTTCCCGGTGTGACTGTCACCCGCATTGCCTGCGACATCCCGAACAGCGTGACCGCCCTCCAGCTCCTTGTTTACATCAATGCGGCACTGCTCCTTCAGTTGGCGAGTGGGATCGCCGTTGCCGCATGGCGGCGACGCAGTGCCCAAACGGCAGTACCTGGATTGACTGTCGCTGAAGCCTCATCGGTTGCGCCCGGTGCCTGGCCCAGCTGGCGCGACTTTCGTGTCATCCGCCGCTCGTTCGAAGACGCAGCCAAGACCCAGTGCTCGTTTCATCTGGAGCCCGTCGATGGCGTGGCATTGGCGCCCTTCAAGCCGGGCCAATACCTCACCTTCTCGCTCCGGGTGGCCAACAGCGTGTCGGAAGCGCCTGACACCGAGCGCACGATCACGCGCTGTTACTCGCTTTCAGACTGCCCACGTCCGACGAACTACCGCGTCACCATCAAGCGTGTGCCGCCACCAGCCGGGCGGCCTGAATTGCCGCCGGGGGTGTCATCCAGTCACTTTCATGAGCGCGTTCGAGAAGGCGACATCCTCAAGGTGAAGGCACCGACCGGTCACTTTTTCATCGATCCCGATCCTGCTGTGCCTGCGGTGCTGATCGCCGGCGGCATCGGCGTCACGCCGATGATGAGCATGCTGCTGTGGTGTCTTGCAGAGCAGCCGCAGCGCACCGTTCACCTGTACTACGGCCTGCGGCACAGCGGCGAGCACGCCTTCAAACAGGTGCTCGAGCAGTGGGTCGAATCGCATCCGAATTTCCACCTGAACGTGGTCTACAGCAGTGCGGGCCCCGGCGACGTTCGAGGCCGCGACTACCAGCACGCCGGCCACGTGAACGTCGACCTGTTGCGCAGCAGCTTGCCGCACGGTCGTCACCGCTTCTATGTGTGTGGCCCGCCGCCGATGATGGCGAGCCTGGTCCCGGCGTTGGGTGCCTGGGGTGTTCGCGCCGAGGACATCCATTTCGAGGCCTTCGGGCCGGCATCGATGCCGCTCGACGCGTCAGCACTCGTGCAAGGCGCCGATGTGCGCACGGGTGTCATCGCACCGATCGAGGTGCGTTTTATCGGAGCAGAACGCACCCTGGTGTGGGACGGGCACGACGCCAGCCTGCTCGATTTTGCGGAGCGCCACGGCGTGGAGGTCGATTCAGGTTGCCGCTCGGGGAGCTGCGGAAGTTGCGAGACCAAGCTCGTCAGCGGAACCGTTCGCTACGCCCACAGGCCCGACCATGACATCCGGCCGGGGCATTGCCTGTTGTGTGTCGGCACGCCGGAATCGGCCCTGGTGCTCGAGGCCTGACCCCCATGAAAGCCAAACTGATCAGCCGCGAGGTTTTGCCTTTCTATCTGGCCTTGCTGGCGCTGGGAGCCTGCGCATTGCTGCTCGACGCGCTGCTGCACACGTTCGACGCGGTGTGGATCGGCCGCTACCTGGGCATTCCTGGCACGTTGCTCATCGTCGGCTCGTTCGGCTATTCGCTGCGCAAGCGCAAGCTGATCAGCGCTGGCAAGCCGGTCACTCTGCTGCGCTGGCATGAGCGCATGGCCTGGGCCGGCTCGCTGCTGGTGCTGGTGCATGCCGGCATCCACTTCAACGCGATTCTGGGCTGGCTGGCGGTCTGGGCCATGTTGATCAACGTGGGCAGCGGGCTGACCGGCAAGTTCCTGTTGCAGCGTTCGCGCAAGCGACTGGACGCGGCGCGATCCCGATTGCAAGTTCAAGTGAAAACGCAGGGGAACGGCAGCAACGATGTGGAAGATCAGCTGTACTGGGACAGTCTCACCTTCGATACCGTCAAACAATGGCGGTCGGTGCACTACCCGATCACGCTGGCGTTTGTGGTGCTGGCCGTGGCGCACATCATCAGCATCTTCCTGTTCTGGGGCTGGAAGTGATACGCCGCTGGGTGCTGGGCCTCATCGCGGTCAACCTGCTGGCGTTGGTGGCGCTGGTGTTCGCGTACCCGCACCTGATGGTCAGCCCGGGTGCGCTGGTGCCAGCACATGCCGAGATCGAAACGGATTGTTTCGCCTGCCACGCACCCTTGCGCGGCGCAGTGACTGAACGCTGTGTGGCGTGCCACGCCTTGCCCGACATCGGGTTGCGTACGAGCAAGGGCGCAGTGCTTTCCAAGCCAACGGTCAAGACATCGTTTCACCAGGAACTGATCGAGCAAAACTGCATGGCTTGCCACAGCGACCACACCGGACCGAAATTGACGCAGCACAGCCGGAAACCCTTTTCGCACGCACTGTTGCGCCCGGCCATACGTGAGCGTTGCGCGTCTTGCCACAGCGCGCCGAAGAACAGTCTGCACAGCAACTTGACGGTGGGTTGCAGCCAGTGCCACAGCTCCGAAGCCTGGAAGCCGGCCACCTTCGATCATGCCAAGCTGTTCGTGCTCGACCGAGATCACAAGGTGTCATGCGTGACCTGTCACACCGGCAATGACTTCAGCCGATACACCTGCTACGGCTGTCACGACCACACGCCGGCCAATGTGCGACGAGAGCATCTGGAGGAGGGCATCCGGGACTTCGAAAACTGCGCTGAGTGCCACCGCAGCGCCAGCGAGGAACCAGAACGCAAGCGCGATGGCGATGGGCGCAAGCGTGACTGAGCCTGGCGCACTTGGCGTGGCAGGTGTTCAGGCGCTCAAGGCCCAATCGGCAAGGTGTTCAGCGGACTGCGCAAGTACGACACACCGTTCTCGTCGGGCGGCGGCAGTTGCCCGGCGCGCACGTTGACCTGGATCGACGGCAGGATCAGCGTCGGCACCTCCAGCGTTGCATCGCGGGCCTGCCGCATGGCCACGAACTCGTCTTCGCCGATGCCATCGCGCACGTGGATGTTGTGCGCCCGTTGTTCGGCAACCGTGGTCTGCCAGCGAGCCTCTCGTGGGGCCGGCGGGTAGTCGTGGCAGACGTACATCGTCGTTTCGGGTGGCAGGGCCAGCAGCCTGCGCATGGAGGTGTACAGCTGGTGCGCGTCGCCGCCAGGAAAGTCGGCGCGGGCGCTGCCGACGTCGGGCATGAAGAGGGTGTCGCCGACGAAAACCGAACCGTCGATGAGGTAGGCCATGTCGGCCGGTGTGTGGCCGGGCACCCACATCGCCGTGGCCTCGATCTCGCCGATGCGGAACGTCTCGCCGTCTTTGAACAGGTGGTCAAACTGGCTGCCATCCGGCAAAAAGCTGCGCTCCAGGTTGTAGAGCTTCTTGAAGGTGGCCTGCACCGCGCGGATGTTCTCGCCGATGGCGATGCGGCCACCGATGCGCTGTTGCAGGTAACGCGCGCCGGACAGGTGGTCGGCATGGGCATGGGTTTCGAGGATCCAGTCGACCTGAAGCGCGTGTTCGGCGACGTAGGCCAGCACCTGGTCAGCCGAGGCGCTGCTGGTGTGGCCCGATTTGAAGTCGTAGTCGAGCACCGGGTCGATGACCGCGGCACGCAGCGTGGCGGGGTTCCACACGACATAGGTCACCGTCCAGGTCTTCGGGTCGAAGAAGGCTTGGGTCGTGGTTCGAGTGTTCATGGGGGGCTCCAAAGTTCGACTTTCGATCTATTGACTAATAGTATATGTGAATGCATAATGAATGCAACCCGATCAAGCTGCAGAACGCTGCGCGAACCGTCTCATGAAACGCTCTCCAACTGTCATCGACCCCGAAGCCCTGCGCCACGCCGCAGACGACGCGGTAGGCGCCCTCAAGCTGCTGGCCAACGTCGAGCGCATGTTGTTGCTGTGCCAGCTTTCGCAAGGCGAGATGTGCGTCAGCGAACTCGAAGAGCAGCTGGACATCCGTCAGCCGACGCTGTCGCAGCAGCTCGGCGTGCTGCGCACCGAGGGGGTGGTCAGCACGCGCCGCCAAGGCAAGAACATCTTCTACAGCGTCGCCGATCCACGGCTGCTTGAGATCGTGGCCGTGCTCCACCGTCTTTATTGCATGAGGGAAAAATGATGTCCATCGCATGGAATGAATTCACCCCCTGGTCCGCCTTGGCGGGCGGGGTGCTCATCGGCCTGGCCGCGGCAATGTTCGTGCTGCTGAACGGCCGCATTGCCGGCATCAGTGGCGTCATCGGCGGGCTGTTCAAGCCGGTCAAGGGCGACGTGGCCTGGCGAGCCGTGTTCGTGCTGGGCCTCGTCGGCGCGCCGTGGGTCTACGCGTTGTTTGCGGCGCTGCCCCAGCCCCGCATCGATGCGTCATTCGGTGCCTTGGTGGTCGCTGGCCTGCTGGTGGGGGTGGGCACCCGTTACGGCTCGGGCTGCACCAGTGGGCACGGCGTTTGCGGGCTGGCCCGCTTGTCGCCGCGTTCGCTGGTGGCCACGGTCTCCTTCATGGCGGCGGGCTTCGCGACCGTGTTCGTCGCCCGCCATGTGTTTGGCGTCTGAGAAAACAATCAGGAGCATGGCCATGACCGTCTTCGCATCACTGCTCGCCGGCCTCGTCTTCGGGCTCGGCCTCATCGTGTCTGGCATGGCCGACCCGGCCAAGGTGCTCGGCTTCCTGGATCTGGGCGGCGCCTGGGATCCCTCGCTCGCCTTCGTGATGGCGGGTGCGATTGCCGTGGGTGCACTCGCGTTTGCAGTGGCCAAGAAACGAACCGTGTCCTTCCTGGGTGCGGCGATGAAGCTGCCCAGCTCGCGCGACATCGACCGCCGCCTGGTGATCGGAAGCGTCTTGTTCGGTATCGGCTGGGGTGTCGCTGGCTTCTGCCCTGGCCCCGGTCTGGTGGCTCTGGGCATGGGTGAGGTCAAGGCGCTGGTCTTCGTGGGGGCGATGTTGGTGGGCATGGGCGCCTTCGAGCTGCTTGAGCGTCGCAAGCACGCTGCCGGCCTGCACCCACGTGAGACCACGCGATGACCGGCACCCTGGCCTGGCTGGCCACGCTGGCGACCATCGCGGTGCTGATTGCCTATGAGGTCGTGCTCACGGTGGCACAGCGGCGGCACCCCGAGCGCTTGGCACGCAGCGCGCACGCGGCGCTGCGGGAGGAATGGTTCACCGCCGTGTCGCAGCACACAGGCTCGGAGATTCTTGCAGTGCAGACGCTGCGCAACTCGCTGATGTCGGCAACCCTGACGGCGTCGACGGCGATGCTGGGGCTGATTGGCACTGTCACGCTCGCCGCGCCCTCGCTGCACGCGAGTTTCGGCTCGTCGGTGATGCTGCCAAGCGCCACCCCCCGGCTGCTGCTCGAACTGCTGTTGCTGGCATTGCTCTTCGCCTCGTTGGTGTGCTCGGCAATGGCTGTTCGCTACTACAACCACCTCGGTTTCATCATCGGCATGCCGGTGGAATCCGATGCGCGCAAGCGCTGGGCTCCGGTTGGCACAGCCTACGTGCGGCGGGCCGGCGTGTTGTACAGCTGGGGCCTGCGTCATCTCATCCTGGTAGCGCCCATCCTCGCTTGCCTGTTGCACCCCTTGGCGGGGCCGATCGCAGGCGTGCTGGTGGCGGTCGTGCTGGTCGGCTTCGACCGTGTCGGTGCCAGTTGAAGGTGGGGTAGACCGATCAGGTGTTCAGCGCCCCCGCTCCGCCTGCCACGCCGTCCACATGCACCTGCAGCCACCATTCGAGCACCGCCAGATGCCACAGCTTGCTGCCCTGGATGCGTGTGAAGTGCTTCTCCGGGTCGGCCAGCAGCTTTTCCACATACGCGCGCTGGTACAGCCCGCGCCGGATGCACGCGTCTGACTGGAGGATGCCGCGCATCAGCTCCAGGAACGGGCCGCGCACGTGTTTCAGCGCGGGCACCGGGAAGTAGCCTTTCGGCCGGTCGATCACCGCATCGGGGATCACGCCGCGCGAGATTGCCTTGAGCGGGTACTTGCCGCCTTGCTTGAGCTTGAGGCTGGGCGGCATGCGGGCCGCGAGCTCCACCAGTTCATGGTCCAGGAAGGGCACACGCACTTCGAGGCCCCAGGCCATGGGCATGTTGTCCACGCGCTTGACGGGGTCGTCGACGATCAAGGCAGTGGCGTCGAGGCGCCAGACCTCGTCGAGAAAGGTGTCGGCTTGCGGCTTGGCCAACTCGCGCGCAACCCACTCGGTGGTCACGTCTGGCACGTGCCAGGCCGGCGCGATCATTTCCAGATACTCCGCGTGGTCGCGGTCGAAATAGTGCCGGCCGAAGCGCTCGACCGCCGGGCCGGTTTCAGCGTCCATCAGCGGGTACCAGAAGTAGCCGCCGAACACCTCGTCGGCGCCTTGCCCGGCCAGCACCACTTTCACCTCTTTCGACACCCGCTCGCTGAGCAGGTAGAACGCGATCACGTCGTGGCTCATCGTTGGCTCGGTCATCGCCTCCACGGCTTCGGGCAACCGCGACAGCACCTCGCTGTTGGGGATCAGGTGCTTGTGGTGGCGCGTCTTGAACCGCTCTGCGATCAGGTCGGAGTAGTCGAATTCGTCGGCCTTCTCGGCGCCCACGCTGATGCCTTCGATGCCTTCAAACCCAATCGAGAACGTCAGCAAGTCATCCACATGGTCGGCCAGCAGGCCGACGAGCAGGCTCGAATCCAGGCCGCCGGACAGCAGGATCCCCACCGGCACGTCGGCCGCAAGGCGGTGCCGGTCGAGCGCACGCACCAGCACCGCACGCGTCGCGGCCAACCACTCGGCCTCCGACAAGGTTTGCTCAGGCCGCGTGGCGTTCAAGGTCCAGTACACAGCCTGGGTGATTCGCCCATCCATGTGGACCGTCATTGTGCTGGCAGGGGGCAGCTTGCGCACGCCGCTGAGCACGGTGCGCGGCGCCGGCACCACGGTGTGCAGCATGAAGTGGTGGTGCAAGGCGACCGGGTCGAGGCGCGTGTCGACACCACCACCTGCCAGCAGGGCCGGCAAGCTCGACGCGAAGCGCAGCCGCCCGCTGTCTTGCGTCAGGTACAGCGGCTTGATGCCGAAGCGATCGCGCGCCAGGAACAGGCTCGCGCGCCGGGTGTCCCAGATGGCAAACGCAAACATGCCGTAGAAGCGTTGCACGCACTGCTCGCCCCAGGCGTGGTACGCCTTGAGGATGACTTCGCTGTCGCCCTCGGAGAAGAAGGTGTAGCCCATCGAGATCAACTCGGCACGCAGCTCGCGGTAGTTGTAGATCGTGCCGTTGAACACCAGGGCCAGTTGCAACGCGGTGTCCACCATCGGCTGATCGCCGTTGGGCGACAGGTCGATGATGGCCAGGCGCCGGTGCCCCAGCGCAACCGGGCCGTCAGAGTACGTTCCCGCATGGTCGGGCCCGCGTCGCGCCAGCTTCCCGGACATGCGTTCGATCACCGCCACGTCGGGCGACGTGGCGTCGAACCTCAGTTCGCCGCAGATGCCGCACATGCAGGGTGTCCGGGTAGTGAAGCCTGGGTTGCCAGCGCCCCTCCAAACAACAACTCCCGCATGCGCTCTCGCTCCGCGAGGGTGGGCCAGTTGGCATCTTCGGGCGCTTTCGCTGCGCCAGCATGGGGAAGGGCGCTAGGACTCACAGGCGCTGCTGACAATCGGGTTCTGTCCACCCGCCCTTGCATGTCGAAGTGAACGACGCTGTAGGTCTCGTTGACCACCGTGTCGGGCTCACCATTCTTCAAGCGCACGTACCAGTCGGCCACGCGCAAGGTCTGACCGGCCAGCGCCTCGGCCGATGCCTCGCCGCCCGCCACCGCGACATACAACGCATGGGGAAGCGCATGAACATCGCCGCCGTCGTCGAGCAAGAACACATAGGAGGCATGCGCCGCGCCTTCGGCGGCGCTGGCACCGACGCAAGCCTGCAAGCAGTTGCCCGACGCATCGGCCGAGCTGTACACCGGCGCGAAACCGCCACCCGGGGTGCGGAAGTTGGTGGTCTGCCCTTGGTACAAGCGCGCGGCCACCCACTGCACCGCACCGTTGTAGGTGTACGCACGCAGGTCGAATTTCATGGGCTTGACGGCCTGGCCCGCGCTCCGGTCGTCGACCATTCTTTCCCCCGGCGCGACCAGGGCCTGCGCCACATAGTCACCTTCGAGAATGTCTTGCCATACCCGCCTCGTCAGCTTGTCACCGCGGTAGGCCGCGCGGCTGCCAAAGCAGGCCACCGGCTTGAAAAACAGGCTTCGACGCGCGTCCCACAGGCGCTGTGCGTGGGCGGAGTCAACCACCTCCGTGCGAGGCACGTGCTCAAGCAGAATTTGTTGCGTGGCCGGGGGCACGCCCAAGGCTTGCAAGCGAGCGGCATCGCTGAAGAGCGCCAGGTGGCGCTTGTTCGCATAGAGCGCGTGCGCCTGCGGGTGCGGGGTCAGCACGACCGCTTGCTGCAAATACGCTTCGCGCAGCGCGGCGCTGCCGGGCTGCTCGAGGTAGAAGTCGGTCAGCCGGTTGTAGACCAGATCGATAACCAGTTCACCGTGCCACAGCACACCGTCACGCCATTCCAGCGCGGCCGGATCGGCAATGACCGCACGCAATCCGTGCCGCTCGAACAACTGCTGGAACAACAGGAATTCGGGATAGAGGAACTGCCCCTCAGGTGTGGTGTCGACGATGGCGATGCTCGCCAGCGGCCTGGTGCGCTTGCCCGGCAGGGCGGCCAGCTTCCATTCGTGGAGGAACATGTTGACGATGCTCTCCTCGAAGGCCGCCACGCTCGCCAGCCTGGGCAACATCGCATCCACCACCGCGCAGCAGGCCCGCTGCGCCCGTGCGAGTGCCACGTTGAGCATCGCCCCCCCGGCGTTGGTGTTGACCTCAATCAACCCCAGATGACCTTGGCTGACGTGAAAGTCATAGCCAAAAAAAGCGCCCAGGGGACCGCGCGTTCCCAGCCGGGCGATGGCGGGCGCGGCGGCCAGCACCTGCTCGCGGTAGGCCGGCATGGCCACCACCGATTCGATCGCCTGCATCACCTGCGCCATGCGCTGCAACTGCAGCGGCGCCACGAACACGGGTTGCGCCGCAAAGAGAAACGGGCAACGCTGCCGAACCATCTCGGCCAGGCCGGGCTGGCCAAGCTCTGAATCGAGCGCGCGGGCCAGGGCCTGCGCGTCGAGGCTGATGCAGAAACATGCGTGGTTGAGGGTTTCGATAGTGCTCATGGGCACTTCTTTGGAGGATGACTCAGCGTTCTGCATCTATCGCGTCCTCGTTTCGGCGAGCGCAGGTGCCAGCTGCATTGCCTCGCCCGACCGCACCAGCAGCACGGGCGTGGTCGCATGACGAACGATCTGTTCGGCATCGCTCCCCATGAAGACGCGCCCGACGCCCCGCCGTCCATGCGTGCCGATCACGATCAGGTCGGCGGGCCAGTTCGTCGCCTCAGTCACCACCAGGTCACAAACGCGCCCGTCAGAGCTGTCGAACAAGACGGTGTCGACGGGCACTCCAGTCGCTTCAACACGAATCTTGCACGTCTGGAGGGTCCTCGCGCCGCCCTCTCGCAGCAGCGGTATCAGGTCGACCGTCATGGCGCCAAACCCTTCCATGCCGCCCGCGTAGAAAAGCTGGTCAATCACGTGAATCAAGCGAATGCGAGCACCGGTCAACTTTGCCAGCTTCACCGCCTCTTCGAGCCCACGGTCGGAGGTGGGACTGCCGTCAACAGGAACGAGGATGTGGGTGTACATGGCGATGCCCTGGCTGGGTGGACTGTTGGCAGAGCCTGCTGGCTTGTCGCGTTGCAAGGGTTGACCCAGATCAACGCGCGGCGTTCGTCTGCCAGCGCACAGACAGTTGCCCCTTTCGAGGCCAGTCTGATTTCGCCACGGTGTGCCCGGGGTCAGATTTGATGTGGATCAAGGGGGCACTGTGGTGGCCTCGTAGTATGAGATTCAGGTTCCCCGAACTCAACATGCCATTCTTTTCCAGCCCCCTCGCCAAGCGCAGTACCGCATTTGTGGTGTTGCTGGTGTGGATGTTCGCGTTGGGCTCAGGCGTGGCGAATGCTTGCCTCTTGGAAGCGCCCTCATCGCACTCTTCGGCGACCAGTGCTTCAGGCGAGCACAGTCATGCGCCTGACGCGCTGGCTGCGCATTCGCACGATGCGGCCGGGCATGGCGACGACCCAGGCAGTTCGAAAGAGTCGTGCCTGAAAGCTTGTGACGACGGCTCCCACACCTTGCTCAAGGCGTACTCCGCTTTGGACCATGCCTATACGGGCCCAGCG
>NZ_JANOCG010000074.1:0-7856 GCF_031412075.1 Rhizobacter sp. | reverse complement strand
GACCGGGAGGTGCGCGACTTTCTCGTCACGCGCTACGGCGACTACGTGCTCTACCGACCGCCCGTCAAACCCACCACCTGGCTGCTGTGGGGCGGGCCGTTCGTGTTGCTGATCGCCGGGCTGGCCGGCCTGATCGTGTTCTTGCGCAAGCGCCGGCCCGCTGAAGCGGCGCTGTCGCCCGAAGACCAACGCCGGGCAGACGCCCTGCTCAAGGGAGATTCGTGATGGGTGGTTTTGTGTTGGCTGCGGCGGTGCTCGTCGCGGTCACCCTGTTGTTGTTGTTGCGCCCATGGCGCCGCAGCCCGGCCTCCGATGTGGCGAGCACGCCCGAGGTCAACGCCGGCGTCTACCGCGACCAGCTGCAAGAGCTCGACCGCGACCTCGCCGCCGGCACGCTGTCTGCCGACGACCACGCCCAGGCGCGCGCCGAGCTGCAGCGCCGACTGCTCGACGATGCTGGGAACAGCGACACCAAAGCCGCTGCACCCTTCGGCATGCGCTACACCGCGCTGGCGCTGGTCTTGTTGATGCCACTGGGCGCGGCCGGGCTCTACGCCGTGCTGGGCACACCCGCCGCGCTCGACCCGGTGGCCACCCGCGAGCCCTCGCGCCAAGACGTTGAAAAGATGGTGTCCGACCTGGCCGCCCGCATGGAAAAGAACCCCGGCGACACCAAGGGCTGGATCGTGCTCGCACGTTCTTACCGAGCCATGAACCGCCTGCCCGAAGCTGAAAACGCCTTCAACCGGATCGGCGATTCGCTCTACCAGAATGCCACCTTGCTGGCCGAATACGGTGACGTGCTCGCCACCCGTGCGATGGGCAATTTCGACGGCAAGCCGATGGAGATCGTGCAGCGCGCACTCAAGCTCGAGCCCGAGAACCCGATGGCCTTGTCGCTCGCCGCCACGGCGTCTTACAACCGCAACGACTTCACCCAGGCCGTGGCCTATTGGGAGCAGCTGCTGAAGATCGTGCCGCCCGGCTCGGAAGACGCCAACTGGTTGGCGCAGGCCATCGCCAAGACCCGCGAACAGATGGCCGGCCCGGGTGCCAACCCAGCGGTTGCAGCCGTGCCCCAGCAGACAGCACCTGTCGCTGCGGCCCCCGGTATCGCCGTCACCGGCCGCGTGAGCCTGGCGCCCGCGCTGGCCGCCCAGGTGCAGCCCGGCGACACGGTGTTCATCTTCGCCCGCAGCCCGCAGGGCTCGCGCATGCCGCTGGCGGTGCAGCGCGTCAAGGTGTCTGACCTGCCGTTCGACTTCAAGCTCGACGACTCCACGGCCATGAACCCCGAGTTCAAGCTCTCCAGCGCCACCGACGTTCGCATCGAAGCGCGCATCTCCAAGAGCGGCAGCGCGACACCCGGCCCAGGCGACCTGATCGGCGTGGGGCCGGTGGTCAAACCGGGGGCGAACCAGGTGGCGGTGCAGATCGACCAGGTGAGGCCGTAAGTTGGGGCTCAGCGGCTGAGAAAAAACTCCGCCATCATCTCGGTGGCCGAGATCGCCGAACCCGCCGCGCCACCACGCGGCTTCTTGCCGCCCGGCCACGAGTGGCCGCCGGTCTCGGTGACGCACAGCTTCACCTCCACGCCGCCCTTGCAATGTGAATAGGCGTCGCAATGCGCCCCCGCCGTCTCCAGCACACGTTGGGGCGTGGCGTTGCAGCCGTTGAGCCGCACCCACTTGGCCACCGAGTCGGGCACGGCCACGAAGTCCGTCACCTGGTCCGACTTGTTGAAGCCCGCGCCGCCGTTGAACAGCACCCGCTCGTCGTCCTTCGCGTGGATGTGCAAGACCGAGACCGGCTGCGACGGCGCACAGCTCCGGGTGTTGTCGGTGCCCGCCACCGCCACGATGGCCTTGAACACCTCGGGCATCTCACACGCCAGGCGGTAAGCCATCAAGCCGCCGTTCGACATGCCGTTGGCAAACACACGCTTGGCGTCGATGCCCGGCTGGGCGCTCAGGCGCTTGACGATCTCGCGTATGAAGCCCACGTCGTCGCGCTGAGGTGGCGGGTGAACATCAAGGGCTGCCTCTACACACGCACCGGGTAGGTGCCCTCGCCATGCGGCGCCGCCATGAACTCGGGCAGCATGGTTTCGGCCTTCAGCGACAGCGATTGAATCGCCGGGTGCGCCGAGCCCGCCACCACGCCGGGCATCAGTTGCTGCGTGAAATGCCAGACCACCGCCGTCGTCACACCCGCCTGGCCGATGGTGCGGCTGGTGACCAAGAGCGGCTCACGCTGCAGTTCCAACTCCAGCGCGCCATAAGCCGCCAACATCTGGCCGGTGACACGGTCCAGCCAAGGCTGGTGCCGCTTCTCGGCCGGCCGCACGTTGTGCTCGTAGACGATCTGCACGCTCTTCTCGCACGCGGCAAGTGCCAGGCCGATCACACGCAAGGCCTGCAGGCGCTCGGTCAGGCTGCTGGGCATCAGGCTGCGGCCGGGCGCGGCCAGCGCTTCGGCGTAGTCGAGCATGAGTGTGGAATCCATCAGCACGCTGCCGTCGTCACACACCAGCGTGGGCGCCTTGACCACCGGGTTGATCTGGCGAAATTCATCGAAGCCGCGAAACACCGAAACCGACCGGTGCTCGAAGGGCAGGCCCAGCAGCTGCAACGAGATGGCGACGCGTCGCACGTAAGGTGAATCGAGCATTCCGATGAGTTGCATGGTCATTCCTCGGGTTGTGCGTTGTGATTGATCTTGATGGTCACGCGCGCTCGAAGTCGATGAAGCGTTGCTCGGCATCCACGCTGCGCAGCGTCACCCGCAGCGTGTCGCCCACGTCGAGCCCTTCGAAGCCGCTCACCACCCTGCCCTCGACCAGCGGCGAGGTGATGCGCACGAAGGTGCCCTTGGGTGCAGCGCCGGTGACGATGGCGTCGAAGTGCTCGCCGACGCGGTCGTGCAGCAGGTAGGCGGCAGCCGCCTTGAGCACACGGCGCTCCACGCTCGAGGCGCTGTCTTCCTGCACGGTGCAGTGCTGGGCGATGGCGTCGAGCTGCTCCAGGGAATACGGCGGCGCCTGCCGCGCGAGCGTGGCCTTCAGCAGGCGTTGCGTCACCAGGTCGACGAAGCGGCGGTTGGGTGCGGTGGAGTGTGCATAGTCGTTTACCGCCAGGCCAAAGTGGCCGGCACCCGGCGCACCCGCAGGCACGGCCGCATAAGCGCCCGAGCCCAGCATCTTCACCACCGACAGCGAGAGGTCTTCAAAGTCCGCCGGGTCGACCCGGCGGCGCTCGGCCAAAAACTTGTCGAGCGCCAGCGCATCGGGAGCTTGCGGCAAAGTCGCGCCATGCTTTGCGGCGAGCAGCACCAGGCGATCCCAGCGCCTGGGCTCCTGCAACACGCGGCGCAGCGAGGGCTGCCCGTGCTGGGAGAGATAACGTGCCGTGACCCCGTTGGTGGCGATCATCAGGTCGGCGATCAGGTCTTTGGCGCGGTTCTTGTGGTCGGCGCGCAAGTCGACCAGCTGGCCATCGACGAACACCGGCCGCGCCTGCGCGGTGCTCACGTTCAAGGCGCCGCGCCGGTGCCGCCATTGGCGCAGAGACAGCGCCACCTGGTCGTGCAGGTGAATCTGCGCCTGCAGCGCCGCGCTCGCCGCCACCGCAGGCGGCGCAGGGGCCCGCCCGCCCAGCCAGGCCGCCACGCTGTCGTAGGCGAGCTTGGCCTGGTTGAGCACCAGCGCCCGGTAAAGCTGCGACCCGGTCACTTCGCCGCGGCCATCGATCTCCATCTCCACCACCACGGCCAGGCGCTCTTCGCCTTCATGCAGCGAGGTGAGCCCGTTCGACAGCACTTGCGGCAGCATCGGGAACACACCGGCTGCCGTGTAGACCGAGGTGGTGTTGACGGCGGCATGCGCGTCGATCGCGCCGCCGGGCCGCACCTTCGCATCGACATCGGCCACCGCCACGGCGAGCCGCACGCCGCCACCGGGCAGGGCCTCGGCCCAGCTCAGCTGGTCGAGGTCGAGCGTGTCGTCGTTGTCGATCGAAAACCACAGACGCGTTCGCATGTCGCGAATGTCGGCGCCGGGCTCGGCACCGCTGTCGTCGGCCGAGCGCTCAGCCTCCTGCAGCACCTCGGGCGCAAACACGGGTTGCAGGCCGTGACTTTTCATTTCGAGCTCGGCGATCCGGGTCAGGTCGGCAGCATCCATGGCAGTGCGGAGAATTGAAGCGCTTGAATTGTGGGGGCAACACGCAATTCACAGGCACAAAGGTATCCTTCAACGAACACCCACCGGGCTCCCCATGCGCTGCGAGGACATTGCCTCCCACTCCGACTTTCGCCGCCTCTCGTCCATCCGCGATGTGGCGGTTGACCTGCGTTACGCCGGCCCGCACAACTTCGTGGGCCGCGATCTTTACGGCTCGCTCGATTGCAGCTGGCTGCACCACCTGGCCGCCACCGGCCTGGAGCGCGCCGTGGCCCAACTCGCGATCGACGCACCCGGCCACCGCTTTCTGGTGCTCGATGCCTTGCGCCCGCACCGCGTGCAGGTGCTGCTGTGGGACCACCTCGACGGCACCGGCCTGCGCCAGTACGTGGCCGACCCGGCGCGCGGCTCCATCCACTCGTTCGGCATGGCACTCGACGCCACCATCACCGACGCCCAGGGCCGCGAGCTCGACATGGGCAGCGGCTTCGACGAGATGACCGAGATGTCGCACCCGCGACTGGAGGCCGAGCACCTGGCGCATGGCCGGCTCACTGCCGCCCAGGTGCAGCACCGCGAGTGGCTGCGCCGCGCCATGGCAGCCGGCGGCTTCAACGGCGTCGACAATGAGTGGTGGCACTTCGACATGCTCGAGCGAAGCCACGTGCGACAGCACTTCGTGCGGGTGGATTGACCCAGCGCCGATGGGGGTGCGGCGGCCCGCCCCGGGCCGGCGGTCTGCTACCCTTCGCCCGCCTTTTCAACCCCGGAACCGAGTTCACCATGCGTCACATGCTCTGTGCACTGAGCCTGCTCACCGCCGCATCGGCCGCGCAAGCGGCTGACGTCAAGCTCGCCTTGAGCAACAAGGTCATCGCCGCCGACTACACCAGCCCGCAGATCGGCCAGGGGCTCGAGCTCACGCTCGGCGGCCTGCACCACACCGACAACGGCAACATCTTCACCAGCGGCATCCAGGTGTCGCAACAGGTCAACGACGGCTTGAGCGTCGGCCTCGGTGGCAAGCTGTTCTTCGTGCAGAACGATGTCAAGAACGCCTCGGCGCTCGCGCTGGGTGGTCAGTTCGACGTGGCCTTGCCCGGCCTGTCGCAGGTGCACGTGGGCGCACACGGCTGGTTTGCGCCGCGCGTGACGAGCTTCAACGACAGCAAGAACCTGCAAGACATCGGCGCCTTCGTCTCCTACCGCGTGCTCAGCAACGCCGAGGTGTTTGCGTCGTACCGCCGCGTTCGCATCGACTTCGAGAACCGCGATGGCGTCACGGTGCAAAGCGGCGCGCTGTTCGGCATGAAGCTTTTCTTCTGACGCCCGCTTCTTTCAATCCAGTCTCATCCATCAACCTCGTCCCAAGGACAACCCCATGAGCACCCTCAAACACGGAATTTTTCTGGCCAGCGCAGTCTCACTCGTGGCCCTCAGCGCCTGCGGTGGCGGCAAAGGCACCACCCCTGCGGCCACGGCCGCCAGCGGCCCGGTGGTCGCCACGGTGAATGGCACTGCCATCAACCAGGGCACGGTCGACCTGATCGTGAAGCAGCGCGGCGGCCAAGGCGACTCGCCGGAAGCCCGCAAGGCCATCCTCGACAGCCTGACCCTGCAAACGGTGATCGCCCAGGAGGCCGCCAAACAAGGCCTCGACAAAACGCCCGAGTTCTTGCAGCAGGTGGAAGCGATCAAACAATCGGTGCTGGCCAACGCCTACGTCGAGGACTACATCAAGAAGAACCCCGTCACCGACGAGATGGTGAAGGCCGAGTACGAGCGCATCAAGACCCAGTCGGGTGGCTCTGAATACAAGGCGCGCCACATCCTGGTGGCCAGCGAAGCCGAGGCGAAGGAGATCATCGCGACCCTGAAGAAGACCCCGGCCGCCTTTGCCAAGCTGGCCAGCACCAAGACCAAGGACCCGGGCTCCAAGTCGAGCGGCGGCGACCTCGGCTGGTTCGATGCCCAGAGAATGGTGCCCGAGTTCGGCGCTGCCGTGCGCACGCTCGAAAAAGGCAAATTCACCGAAGAGCCGGTCAAGACCCAGTTCGGCTACCACGTGATCCTGCTCGAAGACTCGCGCCCCATCGAAGCGCCTCCGATCGAATCGCTCAAGCCCCAGCTGAGCCAGCAGCTGCAGCAGACCAACGTGCGCAAGCAGCTGGATGCGCTGAAGGCCGCCGCGAAGATCGACGTGGTGGGGGCTGCGGCCTCTGCTCCGGCTCCCGCTCCGGCAGCCTCGAAGTAATCAGTCGGTGTGTAATCAGTCGGTGTGAAAAGGCCGCGGCGGCGCCTCGTCGCCGCGGCCGATTCGCTCGTATTCTGAGATCACCTGCGCGCCAAACAGCAACAGCGCGGCCGCGATCTCCAGGCTGAGCAGCACCACGATCGCCGTGGTGAGCGAGCCGTAGACCACGTTGACCTGCGACAGCGAGCTGAAGTACCACACGAGCACGTGGCGAGTCACCTCCCACAGCAGCGCCGCCGTGATGGCGCCGATGAGCGCATGCCGCAGTGCCAGCCGCCCCACCGGCATCACCAGGTAGACCGAGGTCAGCACGAACACCTCGCCGACCAGGCCCAGCAGGTACAGCAGCAGCCCCGACACCCCGCTCAGCGACCACTCGCGGCCCAGCGCGCGGAAGCTCTCGTCGCCCATCATCTGCAGGCTGCTCGCCACCAGCGTGACCAGCAACAGGCCGGCGCCCAGCGACAGGATGTAGCCATACGGCAGCAGCGCCGACACCAGGAAGTGCCGCCGCCGCACCGCCACCCGGTGCAAGAAGATCACCGACATCGCGTTCTCGAGCACGGTGAAGGCGAGCGAGCTGAAAAACAGCATCGTGCCCAGCAGCACCCAGCCGATCACATCGCGGTGCAGCAGGAAGTTGGCCAACTCGCCGACGATGGCGCGCGACTGGCCCGGCACCAGCCACTCCAGGTAGCGCCCCACTGTGTCCAGCAGATCGGCTTGGTCGATCACATGCGACAGCGCGATCACGCTCAAGATCAACAGCGGCACGATGGACAGGAGCGCGTAGTACGCCACCGCCCCCGCCAGCAGCAGCCCCTGGTTGGCGCGAAAAGCCTTTACCGTTTGCCACAAGAAGCGGCCGGGGTGGGCGATGACGTGGCGTGCTTGGGTGCCGAGCAGTTGCATGGCCCCAACCTTAACGCGTCCGTGCGATTTTCAGCACACCGATCGCCCCGGCCTGATCGTGCGGGCTCGCGCCGTGGGACACCTCGACCGGTCAGGCGGCCGGCTTCGTGCATCGGGCAGTGCCGCCAGGGTTGAAGCCCTACCGGGACGGCGGCATGTCGCGCGCCACGGTGCGCTGCAGTGACGGCGGGCCGTTGTGGTTGCGCGACCTGGCGCACGCCTCTCGCGTGCTGCGCACATCGACGGGCGTCGCGGCTTCCTGCCGCACCAACCTTGCAATGCCCTGCAGGCAGGGGTTGTTGGGGTTGATGGCACGGGTCACGGCCGTGTGCAGGTGCTGCTTGTGTTCGTCGTCGATTCCGAGCGAGGTCGGGATGCGGTTGAGCTTGCGGCGCAGGTCGGGGTGGTCGGCACTGTCGGGCACCTCGTGAAAGCCGAAGTGATAAAAAACCAGCCTGTCTGACAGCAGCCGCCCCGCTTCTGTCAAATCGGCTTGGCCGAGACGAGCGC
>NZ_JANOCG010000073.1:0-4287 GCF_031412075.1 Rhizobacter sp. | reverse complement strand
CGACACGATGGCCGGCCCGTCGATTTCGTAGAAGGTGTGGCGGCCTTGCGTTTGCGAGTGCAACAAGCCGGCGCGTTCCATCAGCTGAAGGTGGCGCGCCACCACCGAGCGGTCTTGCGGCATGGCCTCGGCGATGGTGTTCACGTCGGAGCGGCCTTTCAGAACCAGCTGCCGCAAGATCTCGACGCGCACCGGCTCGCACAAGGCCCTGAAGAAGCCGGTGTCGAGGATTTCCATGCAGGCATTGGCCACGTCTTCACGGGTGGGGTGTTTGGGCATAGATGTGAGCATATGTGCACTCTCATGCACATGTCAAGTCGCCCGCAATCAAAAGGGCACGACGCTGTCGAACTGCATGACTTCATTGCTCACCGGGTGCACCAGCGACAGCGACTGCGCGTGCAGCAGCAGCCGCGTGGAGCGCGCCAGCACTTCGGGCGGCGCGTACAAGGAGTCGCCCACGATGGGGTGGCCGAGGGCCATCAGGTGCACCCGCAGCTGGTGCGAGCGGCCAGTGATCGGCTCCAGCGCCAGGCGTGTGTCGTGCGGCGAACGAGACAGCACGCGGTAGCGCGTCAGCGAAGGCTTGCCCGTGTCGAAGTCGACCTTCTGCCGGGGCCGGTTGGGCCAGTCGGTGATGAGCGGCAGGTCGATCTCGCCGCTGTCTTGTGCCACCTGCCCAGCCACCACCGCCACATACAGCTTGCCCACCTCGCGCTGCGCAAACGCGTCGCTCAGTTGCCGCTGCGCTGGCTTGCCGCGCGCAAACACCAGCAGGCCCGAGGTCGCCATGTCGAGCCGGTGCACCACCAGCGCATCGGCGGCGATCGCCTGCACGCGCGAGGCCATGCAGTCTTGCAAGCCCTCGGCGCGGCCGGGTACCGAGGGCAGGCCAGCGGGCTTGTTGACGACGATCAGTGTGTCGTCGATGTAGACCAGCTCAGGGGTGGCCATCGTTCAGCGGCGCGCCGCGAGGCGCTTCTGAACGGCGTCGCTCTGCAGCTCGCGCAGCGCGTCGGCGGCCACCCAGCGTGCGGCGCGCGAGTCGAGCGTGCGCAGTCGTTGAGCGCAGGCGACGGCTTCGGCATTCAAGGCGGGGTTGCGTTTGCCGATGCTGCGCAGCGCCCAGTTCACCGCCTTCTTGACGAAGTTGCGCTCGTCGGTGGCGGCGTCTTCGATCAAGGGCAGGGTGGCGATGAAGGCCGCGTCGTCGGCCACCTTGTCGTGCACCGCCAGCGCGGCCAGCAGGGAAAATGCAGCGCGTCGCACGAACTCGTCGCGCTGGGTGGCCCACGCCGCCACCTTGCGCCATGAGAGCGCTGAGGCTGCGAATGCGTTGGTGCAGGCCTGGTCGCAGGTGTCCCACGACTGCATGGTCTGGGCCCAGTGGTCCATCTCGCGTGAGGTGAAGCGCGCGGGCTCGGCCACCAAGCTGGCGAGGATCTGTGCGTCGGCGGTGCCGCTGTCCCACAAGGCCAGGGCCAGCGTGTGGTCGCGGCCGAGTTGTTTGCCCAGGCGGCGCAGCGTGGGCACCGACACCCCCAGGCGCGGCTGCGCCACGTTCATGCCGAAGTGCGCCATGCCGGCCAGCTCGTGCGGCCGTGCCTCGGCGTGCAGCAGGCTGAGGGCCAGTCCTAGCGAGGGTGGGCTGAAGAGTTGCATCCGCCGATGCTATCCAAGCTGGCTCTTGCGCCGGCGCGTGGCGGTGCCACTGGTGAATACCTACCCTTGCTAAGGGGCTGGCGCGGCAGTACAAGAATTGCCCGCGTCTGCATCCCCGCAGAGCGCCGGGCAGCCTCACAACAAACAACGCCAGGAGACATCGAATGACTGCTGTTTTCCATTCCGGCCCGTCCCGAGACCCGTGTGGGCCCGCCGATCGTTGGCGCGCTTGGGCGGCTGCCTTGCTGCTGGCCTTGCCGGCTGTGTCCGGTGCAACCGGTGCGACCGGTGCGACCGGTGCGACCGCCGCCGCCGGTGTGCACGTGCGCTTTGATTTGTCGAGCCCCGCCACCAGTCCCTTCCCGAGCGACCGCTTCACCCGGGTCGACTGGACGCAAAAAACCTTCAAGCGAGTGCACCTGCCCAAGCCCGATTGCGCCGCCCGGCCCAGCGACTGCGCCGACATCGACGTCATCAACCAGCTTGACGGCTTCAACACCCAGCCGCGCATCACCATCCCCTTCAGCGGCGACATCAACCCCGCCAGCGTGACCAGCGACACCGTCTACCTCGTCAACCTGGGCGACACGCTCAGCGGCTGGGGTTTCGGCCAGCGGGTGGGCATCAACCAGGTGGTATGGGACGCGGCGACCAAGACGCTGGCCGTCGAGTCCGACGAGTTGCTGGCCGAACACTCGCGCTACGTGCTGGTGGTGACCAACGGCGTGCGAGACGCCGCGGGCAAGCCCATCGAGGCCGGCCCATTCGGCCGTTTCCGCCACGACCTCAACTTCGGCCACAGCAAGGACCGTGACGTGGCCGACTACCGCAAGTCGCTGCTCGACGGCCAGCATGCGAGTGGTGCATCGCAGCACCGTGTGGTGGCCTTGAGCTTGTTCACCACCCAGAGCGCCAGCGCCGACCTGGAAAAGATTCGCGCGCAGATCAAGCGCTCCAATCCAGCACAGATCGACTTCAACATCGGTACGTCGACCGCCGGCCCGGTGCGTGCCGTGTTTGCCCTGAGTGCGCTCACGGGCATCCAGTTCAGCCGGCAGACGGGCGCAGCGCCGGTGTTCACGCCCTCCTTCCTGCCCACGCCGGCGCTCAATGTGGTGCCGGGCTCGGTGGCGCGGGTGGCCTATGGGCGCTTCCGCTCGCCCGACTACCAGACGGCCGAGAAATACATTCCCGCCACGCCCACGCTGCTGGGCCAGCCTCGCGCGCAAGGCAGCAACGACCTGGTGGTGCAGGTGTTCCTGCCGTCGTCGCCCATGCCGGCGGGCGGCTGGCCGGTGGCGATCTTCGGCCACGGCTTCACCGACAGCATGTATGGCGCGCCCTGGACGGTGGCTTCGGTGCTCGCGTCACAAGGCATCGCCACCGTGTCGATCAACGTGGTGGGCCATGGCGGCGGGCCGCTGGGCACGCTCAACGTGTTGCCTTCGGCCGCCGCGCCGGTGGTCGTGCCGGCGGGTGGCCGTGGCTTCGACCAAGACGGCAACGGCAGCATCGACTCCACCGAAGGTGTCAACGCTGCGGCGCCGCGCAGCATCATCGGCAGCCGCGATGGCCTGCGCCAGACGGTGGTCGACCTGATGCAGCTGGTGCGCCAGATCGAGGTGGGTGTCGATGTGGACGGTGACGGTGCGTTCGACCTCAACGCGCAGCGCATCTACTACGCCGGCCAGTCCTTCGGTGGCATCTACGGCACCATCTTGCTCGGCGTCGAGCCCAACATCCAGGCGGGTGTGCCCAACGTGCCGGGTGGTTCGATCACCGAGGTGGCGCGCCTGGGTGTGTTCCGTGGGCTCACCGGCCAGGCGCTGGCCACACGCTTGCCTTCGCTCATCAATGTGGTGCACCCGAGCGGCATCGTGTTCAACGAAAACCTGCCGCTGCGCGACCTGCCGCCGGTGGTCAACACCGTGCCGGGCGCAGCGGCCATCCAGCAGCTGCTCGACCGCAACGAGTGGGTGCAGCAGGCCGGCAACCCGGTTTCGTATGCGAGTCTCATCCGCAAGAAACCGCTGCGTGGCAATGCGCCCAAGCCGGTGATCGTGCAGGTGGCCAAGGGCGACACCGTGGTGCCCAACCCGACCAGCACCGCCATCGTGCGCGCGGGTGAGCTGGCCGACCGCACCACCTACTTCCGCAATGACCTGGCCTATGCCGCCAACAACGCGGTGGGCAAGGGGCCGCACACCTTCCTCACCAACATCGGCAACCCGGCGGCGGCACCGTATGCGGTGGGGGCGCAGACGCAGATGGCGGTGTTCTTTGCGTCGAACGGCACGGTGGTGATGGATCCGGATGGGGCGGGGCCGTTTTTTGAGGTGCCGATCTTGTTGCCGTTGCCGGAGGGGTTGAATTTCATTCCTTAGTGTCGGCTTCGCGTGGGTGTTTCTTCCCACTGCGTGAGACCGCGTCGGGATGTGCCCCCGACAGGGCAGTCCCTTTTCTTTGCTTCGCCAAAGAAAAGGAACCAAAAGAAAGGCGGCCCTCGTCGCCGGTCGGCCCTAGGGGCCGACTGCTCTGCGGTGCTCGGTCTTTGCAGGTCGGGCAGAACTCACTACGCGGCCTGCGGCCGCTGCGTTCAGACAACCGCCCGAAGTCAGTTGTTGA
>NZ_JANOCG010000072.1:0-11207 GCF_031412075.1 Rhizobacter sp. | reverse complement strand
CAGGCCACGGATGCCCGCCACGCTGGCGATGCCCACCAGCGTGCCCGAGCGGCGCGCGCGCATCGGGGTGACGAAGGGCTGGAAGGTGGCGGCCATGCCGATGTTGTTGGTCTCGTAGACGCGGCGCATGACCTCGATGTCGCTCTGCACTGCGGTGTCGATGCCGATGCTGATGCCGGCGTTGGCGATCACCACATCGGGCACGCCCTGCGCAACGATGCAGGCGCGCCCGGCGCCGGTGATGCTCTCGATGTCACACACGTCGGCCCCGTAGACGGCGTAGCGTGTCGTGTCGAGGCCTTGCGCCTGCGCCCAGGCCTGCAGCTCGGCCGCGCGGCGTGCGACCAGCGCGAGCCGGTAGCCCGCGCGGTAGAAACGCAACGCCAAGGCCTGGCCAATGCCACTCGACGCACCGGTGACGAACAGCAGCGGTGCGCTCATGGTTTTCCTTTGGGAGAGAAGCTCGCGCGCATGCGCCCGCTGAACTGGATCAGTCGGTCGAGGTGGCTGTATTCCATGCCCTCGGCATGCACCTGGGTGCCCCCGCGTGTCACCGTCACCGGCAGGTGCGAGCGCACCCGCTCGGTGTCGAGGAAGGCATGCAGGAACTCGCCCTTGAAGTTGATCGCGGCGTCATCGGCGGTCGCTTCGCGCACGATCTCGGCGCCGCCCATCAGCTGCACTTCGGTGCCAGCGCCGTTGGAGATCGCATGGCGTGCAGTGGCCAGCGTCACCCGCCCGTCGGGCGCCACGGCGCGCAGGCGCACGTTGTCGATTTCCAGCGTGTCGGTGTCGGGGTAGTGGCGCAAAGCGTCGCCCTCGATCTGCGCGCGCAAAGGGCCTTGGGGGGTGAAACGCTGCACCGCGAAGTCGCGCATCTCGTAGTCGGGCTCATGGCGCAGTGGCGCTGAGGCGCGCACCTCGCCGGCCAAGGGCGTGTTTTTCACCAGCCACCAGGTGCCCAGGGCCAGCAGGGCCATCATCAAGAGCGGCAGGTAGGACGACAGCAGTTCGACCACCCGCCAATGCCAAGGCTGCCGCACGGTCTGTGCGGACGCGGGCGCGGCTGGCGGTGACAAGGCACCCGGCGCGGTCAGCGAGACAACTTCAGGCAGATCCATCGAGCGTGGTGAGCTGGCCGCGCAACAGCGGCGCGTAACGCCCTGCGGCGGTGAGCAGCAGGTCGCAACATTCGCGCGCGGCGCCATGGCCGCCGCACGCGGTGGTCACGTGGTGGGCGATGGCCTTGACTTCGGCGTGGGCGTTGGCCGGTGCGCAGGCAAAAGCGGCGCGCGCCATCAGCGGCAGGTCCGGCCAGTCGTCGCCCATCGCGGCGAGTTGTGGCCAGCCGAGTTGCAGCGTGGCGAGCAAGGTTTCGGCTGCGGCCAGCTTGTCGTGTGCGCCGTAAGCGGCATGCACGATGCCCAGGTCGGCCACACGCCGCCGCACCGCGGGCGAATCGCGCCCGGTGATGACGATCGGGGTGATGCCGCCTTGCGCCAACAGCTTCAGGCCATGGCCGTCGAGCGTGCTGAAAGCCTTGAACTCTTCGCCGCGCTCGCTGAGGTAAATGCGCCCGTCGGTGAGCACACCGTCGACATCAAAGATCGCGGCACGCACCGCTTGCGCTTGCAGCAGCAGCTCGGGCGCGAACTGGAGCACCGGCGTGATGGCGCGCATCAGATGACCTTGGCCCGCATCAGGTCGTTGAAGCTCAGCGCGCCCACCAGCAGGCCGTTGGTGTCGACCACCAGCACGAGCGTGATGCGCGCTTCTTCCATCAGGTCGGCGGCTTCCACGGCGAGCGCGCTGGGGCGCACGGTGCGCGGCTTCGCGTGCATCACCTCGCGCGCCGTGAGGCCGCGCAGGTCGCGGCCCTGTTCGATGCAGCGGCGCAGGTCACCGTCGGTGAAGATGCCCAGCACCTGGCCGGCGGGGTCGGTGACGATGGCCGCGCCCAGGCTCTTGGCGCTCATCTCGCGCATGAGCTCGGTGAACACCGTGTCGGGGCTCACGCGCGGCAGCGCCTCGCCGGTGCGCATCAGGTCGTGCACGTGGGTCAGCAGCTTGCGGCCCAGGCTGCCGCCGGGGTGCGAGCGGGCAAAGTCTTCTTCGCGGAAACCACGCGCGTCGAGCAGCGCCACCGCCAGCGCGTCGCCCATCGCCATCTGCGCGGTGGTGCTGGCGGTGGGGGCGAGCTTGAGCGGGCAGGCTTCTTCATCGACCGCGCTGTTGAGCACGATGTCGGCGTGTTGTGCGAGCGTCGACTCGGGCCCGCCGGTCATCGCCACCAGGGTGATGCCCAGGCGCTTGAGCGCCGGCAGGATGGCGGTGATCTCGTCGGCCTGGCCCGAGTTGGAAATGGCCAGCACCACGTCACCCGGTGTGACCATGCCGAGGTCGCCGTGGCTGGCTTCGGCCGGGTGCACGAACATCGCGGGTGTGCCGGTCGAAGCCAGCGTGGCGGCGACCTTGCGGCCCACATGTCCGCTCTTGCCCATGCCCATCACCACCACACGCCCCTTACAGGCGAGCACGGCCTTGACGGCCGCCGCGAACTCGGGGCCGAGGCGGGTCTTCAGGCCGAGCAAGGCGCGTGCTTCGATGTCGAAGGTGTCGCGTGCGAGTTGCAGCGCACGTGCGGCGTCAAACGAAGAGGAGTTGGGGGTCTGGGTGGACACGGCGCGGGTCGTCCCCGAGGGGCTCGTCCAGTAGGATGCGGCGATTGTAGGCACGCAGCTTGCGCGACAGCGCTTCTCCCTCGCCGCCCATGGCCTCCACCCTCGAACTGATCCTGTTGTACCTCGTGGCCGCGGTGGCGGGTGTGGTGGTGTGCCGGTCCTTGCGCTTGCCGCCCATGCTGGGCTACCTCGCCGTGGGGGTGCTGATCGGCCCCAATGCGCTGGCGCTGGCCAAGGACTCGGCGGGCATCACCTACCTGGCCGAATTCGGCGTCGTGTTCCTGATGTTCGTCATCGGGCTCGAGTTCAACCTGCCCAAGTTGAAGAGCATGCGCAAGCTGGTGTTCGGCCTGGGCTTCAGCCAGGTGGCGCTGACCATGCTGGTGGCGGTCGCGGGCAATGCGTTGTTGGCGTGGGTGTTCAGCCTGGCGGGTCGCGGCTGGGGCCTGAGCTGGCAGAGTGCGGTGGCGCTGGGCGGGGCGCTTGCGATGAGCAGCACCGCCATCGTCGTCAAGCTGATGGCTGAGCGGCTGGAGCTGGAAAGCGAACACGGCCGGCGGGTGATGGGCGTGCTGCTGTTTCAAGACTTGGCGGTGGTGCCGCTGCTGGTGCTGATCCCGGCGCTGGGCTCGTCGCCCGAGCAGCTGGCCACGGCACTCGCGTGGGCGGCGTTGAAGGCCGCCGCCTTGCTGATGGTGCTGCTGGTCGGCGGGCAGCGGGTGATGCGCTGGTGGCTCACGCTGGTGGCGCGGCGCAAGAGCGAAGAGCTGTTCATCCTCAACCTGCTGTTGGTGACGCTGGGCCTGTCGTGGCTGACCGAACACGCGGGCTTGTCATTGGCATTGGGCGCGTTTCTGGCCGGCATGCTGATCGCCGAGACCGAATACAAGCACCAGGTGGAGACCGACATCCGGCCCTTCCACGACGTGCTGCTGGGGCTGTTTTTCATCACCATCGGCATGAAGCTCGACGGCGAGATCATCCTCGCGCAATGGCCGCTGGTGCTGCTGCTGAGCCTGCTGCCGGTGCTGTTCAAATTTGCGGCGGTGGCCGCACTCGCGCGGCTGTTTGGCGCGGCCACCGGCGTGGCGCTGCGCACCGGCCTCTACCTTGCGCAGGCGGGCGAGTTCGGTTTTGTGCTGTTGACGCTCGCCTCGCACGAGAGGCTGCTGCCCGATAACCTGCAAAGCCCGGTGCTCGCGAGCATGGTGTTGTCGATGCTGGCCACGCCCTTCATCGTGATGTACAGCAACCGCATCGTGATGCGGCTGTCGTCGACCGACTGGCTGATGCAGTCGGTGGCCATGACCTCGATCGCCAAGCGCGCCATCAACACCGAGGCCCACATCATCATCTGCGGCTACGGCCGCAGCGGGCAGAACCTGGCGCGCCTGCTGGACGGCGAACGCATCCCCTACATGGCGCTCGACCTCGACCCCGACCGGGTGCGCCAGGCCGCCGCGGCCGGCCAGAGCGTGGTGTTTGGCGACGCCGCACGCCTGCAAAGCCTGATGGCCGCCGGCCTCGCGCGTGCGAGTGCGGTGGTGGTGAGTTACCACGACACGCCTTCGGCGCTGAAGATCCTGCACCTGGTGCAAGCCCATGCCCCGACGGTGCCGGTGGTGGTGCGCACGCTCGACGACACCGACATCGAGCGCCTGCAAGCCGCGGGTGCCACCGAGGTGGTGCCCGAAGCCATCGAAGGCTCGTTGATGCTGGCCAGCCACGCGCTGGCGCTGGTGGGTGTGCCGATGCGGCGCGTGATTCGCGTGGTGCAGGAGCAGCGTGATGCGCGCTACAGCCTGCTGCGCGGCTACTTTCACGGCGCCGACGACGACACCGCCGACGACCTGCTACAAGCCCGGCTGTTGAGCGTGAGCCTGCCACCCGCCGCGGCCAGCCTGGGTCAGCCGCTCGCCGACCTGGCTTTGCATGCGGTGGGGGTGACGGTGGTGTCGATCCGCCGCGCCTCCGGCGCCGTCATCAAGCCCGAAGACAGCCTCATGCTGACGGCGGGTGACACGCTGGTGCTGTCGGGTCTGCCCGAAGCGCTCTCGTTGGCCGAGAGCAAGCTGCTCGGGCGGGTTTGAAGTGGGTGTGTCTGACCCGGGTTTGGGTGGCCCATGAAAAAGGGGCCCGAAGGCCCCTCAACTCACTCAAGCACGTGCCATGCGCATCATTGGCACGGTGCCGAGAGCACGATGTTCGGGCGCAGCGCGTTGGTGGCTCCGCTCTCGTCTCCCCCCCGGGTGTTGTTGGTGAACGTGCAGCCGTAGTTCGCTGCTGCCACCGTGGCCGGCGTGACCACGTCGTCACCGGCCGGCCTGGCCGCAGCACCACCGGCTTCCCAGGCGACCATGTCGCTGAAGGCCGTGACCTGCTCGGCCACCGTGAAGTCGCAATGGCTCGCGCCACGGATCGCACGCTGCACCAGGTAAGCGCTGTTGCCCTTGGCAGCCACTCGGCGCTGGTAGATCTGCTGCATGCTGAAGGGCACGAACAAATCACCCAGCGTGTGAATCGACACCACCGGAATGCGGAATTCGCCGTTGGCCTTGGGGATCCAGCGCAGGCCGTCGGTGCGCAGGCGGTTGGCGTCGGGCAGGGCCGTCAGCTTCTGCACTGCGGCGTTGATCGCGGCCGAGCCGGCCGTGTCACCGTCGATGGTGTAGGTGAACTGGTTGGTGTCGACGCCGGCCTTGTTATAGATGCCGTTCACCGTGCCGTCGCCACCAAAGGTGCCGTAAGCCGAAGGGAAGCTGCCGCCGAAGGCAATGCCTTGCGCAAACAGGGGGCGCTCGCCGCCGGTGAGGTTCTTGATGATCGACAGGTAACGCTGGCCAGCGGCGGTGGGTGCCGACGGGAAGGTGGTGAACAACGTGCTCGTCACCAAGCCCGAAACCTCCGACCAACGTGCGCTCGGGTAGTTGGGGATACCGGCCACGGCCTGCGCTGCCATCTGCATGGCGCCGAAGGTGTCGAAGAGTTCGGTGTCGCCCATCACGCCGCACATCGGCACGGCACCGTTGTAACGCACCTTGTTGCGGGCGGTCGCGTAGGCCTCGTCTTCGATCGCCGCCGCCGTGATGTGGCCACCCATCGAGTGACCGGTGATGAAGATCTTGGTCGGCGCGGTCAGCGGGCGCGAGTTGGCGCTGGCAATGCGGGTGAACTCGAGCGCCAGCGCGTTGGTGTCTTCCACACCGGCACGCACGTCGTAGTAGTTCTTGCTGTAGCTCGACGCGGCCCAGGCGTAGTTGTTTTGAATCAAATAGCGACGGATCGAAGGGTTCTGAACACCCAGGTTGGGGCCCGTTCCAGCGTAGCCGTGGGCGTACATCACCAACTTGCCGTTCCAGTTGGCGGGCACTTCGACGCGGTAGGCGGCGCCGTTCAAAATGCCGGCCCAGCGGCTGGTGGTGCTCATGTCAACCACGTCGCCGGCATCGGCTGCCATGGCGGTGAACGTGGTGGCCGCGGCGGCCGTGAAGGTGCGCGAGTCTTGCGGGCGCGTTTCTTCGGGGACCGGAGCGGGCGCAGGGTCGTCGCTGCCTCCGCAGGCAACGAGCAGCGCGCTTGTGGCGGCCAAAGCGACAAGGCGCAGGGGGAATTGGGGCTGCATGGAATGAGTCTCCTGATGGCGTTTCTGTAGATGTCGTAGCCCCACCAAGGCGGGGTCCCCTCGAGACTAGCCCGCGCCTCCGGTATGCGATGCACGGAGTTTCCCGTTACACGCCGTCACGTCGGAGACAGTGGGTTCTGCTGGGCGAAACAAGCAGCAAATCTGGCTGAAAGCGACACTCCCGTGGCGCCTTCAGCCAATGCCGCAACAACGATCAGGTCATCGGGGTTTGTTTGCTCAGGCTGGCGCGCATGCGCGTGGCCATCACGCCACCGGCGGCGCGCACCAGTTCCAGCGCGAGGGCCGGCGAGCGCTGGGCCAGCTCTTCAAGGCGTGGGCCGCGCAGGGCCCAGACGATGGAAGGCGTCATGGCTTCGACGCTCGCAGCGCGCGGCCCGTCGATGAACAGACCGGGTTCACCGACCACCGAGCCCGGGCGAAGGATGGCGATGCGGTTGCTGCCCGGGGGGCCGCCGGTCATGAAAACCTGCAGCGAGCCGCGGCCCAGGAAGTACATGGTGCGGTCGCTGTCGCCCTGCTTGATGACGAGGTCACCGGCGCGAATGTCGTGCTGCGTGAGGTAGGGGCCGATGGTGCGCCACTCCTCCGCCTTGAGGCGCGCACGGAAGGCGTCTTCTGTGTTGAGCGTCTGGATGGCTTGAACCAGTTCGTTGAAGTCCATATGAATCTCGGCCGCTGAGTGAGTGGGTGCGGCCTTGCGCGCCGCTGCCGCGGATTATCGGCTCGTGCGCGGTGGCCCACAACCGGGCCTGGCTTCTGCGTTGGTGAGCCGAGGTGTCACTTGCCGATGCAAAAGCGGCTGAAGATCTCGCCCAGCAAGTCGTCGGGTGTGAAGGCACCGGTGATCTCGGACAGCGCGTTGTGCGCCAGGCGCAGCTCTTCGGCGAGCAGATCCAAAGCCGGCTCGGCTGAGGTGGCTTGTGCCTGGGCGGCATCGAGATGCAAGCGGGTGCGTTGCAAGGCCTGCACGTGGCGGGCTCGGGCGATGAACAGGCCCTCGGGCTGCGCATGCCAGCCGGCGAGCTCCAGCAGTTTGTGGCGCAAGGCGTCGAGCCCGGCGCCGGTTTGGGCCGATAGGACCAGGCCTGGCTCATGCGCAGCCGTTGCCAGGTCGCTCTTGTTGAACACATGCAGCACCCTCGCGGCGAGTGGCGCGAGGCGTTGAGCGATCTGCGCATCGCCCGCGTCGTAAGAGAGCTCGCCCAAGCGCGTGAGGTCGTGCATGAAGAGCACTGCGTCGGCACGCGTGATCTCGTCCCAGCTGCGGGCAATGCCGATGCGCTCGACTTCGTCGCCGGCTTCTCGCAGACCTGCAGTGTCGATCACATGCAACGGCACCCCTTCGATCTGGATCGTCTGGCTGACCTTGTCGCGGGTGGTGCCGGGAATGGGCGTGACAATGGCCAGCTCGGCGCCGGCCAGCGCATTGAGCAGCGAGCTTTTGCCGACGTTGGGTTGCCCCGCGAGCACCACCTGGATGCCCTCGCGCAGCAGCGCACCCTGGCGCGCGCGGTCAAGCACGGCGGCCACCTGTGCGGCGATGGCATCGAGCTGGCCGCGGGCATCGGCCTTCTGCAGAAAGTCGATGTCTTCTTCGGGGAAGTCGAGCGTGGCTTCGACCAGCATGCGCAAGTTGACCAGCCGATCGCGCAGGCCGTCGATCTGGGCCGAGAAGGCGCCGGTGAGCGAACGGCTGGCCGAGCGTGCCGCGGCTTCGGTGCTGGCATCGATCAGGTCGCTCACCGCTTCGGCCTGGGCGAGGTCGAGCTTGGCGTTGAGATAGGCGCGCTCGGTGAACTCACCCGGCTCAGCCAGGCGCAGGCCGATGCCGGCACCCGCCTCCAGGCAGCGCGCCAAGAGCAGCTGCAGCACGACCGGCCCACCGTGAGCCTGCAGCTCGAGCACGTCTTCGCCGGTGTACGAGTGTGGGCCCGGGAAGTGGATTGCAATGCCTTGGTCGATCGGCTGGCCCAGCGCATCGACAAAGGGCAGGTAGCTCGCGTGGCGCGCTTTCAGCGGCCGGCCGCAGACGGCATCGATCAGCGGCTGCAGCGTGCGCCCCGAAGCGCGAACAATGCCCACCGCGCCGCGGCCCGCGGCGGTGGTGATGGCCACAATGGGCTGGTGGTGGCGCGGCAGCATGTCCGCGATTGTGGCTACTTGCCGAGCACGCCCAGCTGCTTGTTGATGAACCACTGCTGCGCGATCGCGAGGATGTTGTTGGTCAGCCAGTACAGCACCAGGCCGGCTGGGAAGCCGAAGAACATCACCGAGAACACCAGCGGCATGATCCACATCATGCGGGCCTGGATGGGGTCGGGTGGCGTTGGGTTGAGCCAGGTTTGCAACAGGCTCGATGCGGTCATCAGCAGCGGCAAGATGAACAGCGGGTCTTTGGCCGAGAGGTCAGTGATCCAGCTGATCCACGGGGCGTTGCGCATTTCAACGCTGGCCAGCAGCACCGAGTAGAGCGCAATGAAAAACGGCATCTGCACCAGGATCGGCAAGCAGCCGCCCAGCGGGTTGACCTTTTCTTCGCGGTACATGCGCATCATTTCTTGCTGCATCTGCTGCGGCTTGTCTTTCAGCCGCTCGCGCATTTCCATCACCTTGGGGTTGATGGCTTTCATCTTGGCCATGGAGCGGTAGGCGCTCACGTTCAGCCAATAGAAGGCGATGCGCAACAGCACCACCAGCGCCACGATGGCCCAGCCCCAGTTGCCCAGAATCGCGTGCAGCTGAGTGAGCAGCCAAAACAGCGGCGCGGCCAGCACGGTCAGGTAGCCGTAGTCGCGCACCAGGTCGAGGCCAGGGGCCACGTCGCTCAAGGCCTTGAGCTTCTTGTCTTCTTGCGGGCCGGCAAACAGCTGCGCTTCGTGCGACTTGCTCGCGCCAGGAGCGATCTCGCCCAAGGGCAAGAACATGCCGACCGTGTATTCATTGATGGCATCCGGTACCTTGCCGGCAAAAAACTCACGCGGCTGCTTGTCGCCGACCAGCCAGGCCGAAGCGAAGTAGTGCTGCACGATCGCCACCCAACCGTTGTCGGCGCTCTTGTTGTAGGTGGCCTTGCCCTTTTCCAGGTCGCTGAACTCGATCTTCTGAAACTTGGATGCCTCGGTGTAAACCGCCGGCCCGGTGAAGGTGCCATAGAAGAAGGAGCCACCCGGGGGAGGTTGACCATGCCGCACCAACTGCAGATAGAGGCGCGGGCTGAGTGCATCCGCCGAACCGTTCACCACCTCGTGCTTGACCCCGATGGCGTAGTCGCCTCGCTTGAAGGTGTAGGTCTTGACCAGCTTGACCCCACCGACCTCGGGCGACTCGAAACTCACCTGCAGCTGGTTGGCGCCGTCTTTCAGCGAACGTTCCCCTGGGGCAACGCGCATCACCGTGCGGTGCTCTGGGAGATTTCCAGAGCCCCCGGTAGCAGGCCAAAGACCGGTCTGAGCAATGTAGGGGCGTTCAACGGACTGCTCGAACAACACTACGTTCTTCTTTGCCAGCTTCGGATCCGGCTTGTCGGTGTTGCCCGTGAAGAGGCCCACTACACGATCGACCGCGTCGAGTTGGTACTGTTCTCGTTGCTGCAATAGCTCCAATCGAACCAGCGACCCACCTCGGCTGTCCAGCGTGGCCTGCATCAGGTCGGTGGTGATGGTGATTTTTTCCGACGGCAGGCTGGCGCCAGGTACGCTGGCGGACGAGGCCACAGCCACACCAGAGGCTGCGCTGGCAGGCAGCGGCGTGGCCATGCCGGGTGCGGCGCTCGGGCTGGGCGATGCGGCAGGCTTTGTCGTGGCGGTGGGGCCGAACATCGAGGGCTGCCCGTTGTGCCTGTTCCAGCCATCCCACAGCAAGGTCAGCGACATCAAGAACACCACCCACAGCAGGGTGCGGCGCATATCGGTCATGGGGAAGTCTTTTCGCGGGAAGAGGAGAGGAAGGAGAACAAACCCCCCGGCTGCGCGGGCACCGGGTCATGCCCACCCTCGCACCAGGGGTGGCAACGTGCAAGGCGGCGCAAAGTCAGATAGCTGCCAGCGGCGGCGCCGTGTTGTCGCAATGCCTGCAAGGCATAAGCCGAACAGGTCGGCTCAAATCGGCACGAACTGCCCAGCCAGGGGCTCAGGAAAAAACGGTAGCCACGCACCAGCACGATCAACAGCTGGCGGGGGGTCGACGACAGCGCGAACAACAGGGTGCGAAACATGCAAGCGCTCAGGAAGCCGCCACACGGCGCGCCGCGTCGGCGAGCAAACTGGTGAGCTCTTCACCCGCCAACGCCCTCAGTGCTTCGGAAGAAGCGCTGCTGAACGTCTTGCGCTCGAACGGCGAGCGCAAACGCACGACCCACAAACCCGCCGCCATGTCGGCCTGCTCACCCGCGGCGCGGCGAATCTGCCGCTTGAGCAGGTTGCGAGTCACCGACCGGCGAGCGTGACGTTTGGGCACCACGGCACCCAGCCAACACGCGTTGGGCGGGGAGTCATCCACAGACACGCCGCCTTCAGGCGCCTCGCCTGTTGATAACCCGGTCGAAACCGTCGGCGATCGTGGCTTGGCGGGCTGGCTTGGACGGCTTTCGAGGAAATGCACCGCAAAGTGAGCGCTGCGCGCTCGGATGGGTGACCCGAGCACACGTTCGAAATCGACAGATCGCACGATGCGACCGATCACGGCGTGGCCGGGCGCGGCAACAGGGCCGGCTGGCCTCAGACAGCCAAGCGTTTGCGGCCCTTGGCGCGGCGTGCGTTGATCACGGCACGACCACCACGGGTCTTCATGCGAACGAGGAAGCCGTGGGTGCGAGCGCGGCGGGTCTTGGAGGCTTGGTAGGTGCGTTTCATGGTCGATCCTGCTGAACGGAAAACTGGCGTCCC
>NZ_JANOCG010000071.1:0-4431 GCF_031412075.1 Rhizobacter sp. | reverse complement strand
CGACCAGAAAGCGGAAGACGTTCTTGCGCGGGCCGTCCAGCACACCCGAAAAACCTTGCACCGGCTGGCGGTTGGCAAACGGCGGCAGGTTGCTGCCATAGGGGTTGGGCCCGGCAAACTGGCCCGAGGTGGGGCCGTCTGCAAAGGTGGCGGCAGGCATCTGCGCCCAACCGGTCAGCACCTGCGCTTGGGCGGTGCCGGCGCACAGCAGTGCGGCAGCGAGTGGGAGCAGGGCAGTCGACAAACGGGGCGTCAGGCGCATGGCTTTCCTTGGGGTGCGGTGAAAGGGTCGCCTGCGATGGTCTGTGGTGCAGATGACGCGCCGGTGTCAGCCCAGCGCTGCGCCATGCTCCGAACGCATCAGGTTGGCCGCTACTTCAGCTTGAGCGCCTCGGCCACGTCGTCCCACGCCACGTACTTGAAGTTCTGCGGGCCGCTCGGCAGCTGCTTGAAGCCGTCTTGCACCACCAGCAGGCCACGCTCGAAGCCGGGGCCGAACGAGGCCGAGCTGACATCGAGGCCGTCGGTTTCAGACACCCCGTCGATGCGCGCATCAAGGTTCATGCCGATGCGAAACGCGCCGCGCACGCGGTAAGGCGGTGCGGCATCGAGCACCACGAAGCTGTTGTTGCCCTGGCTGGAGACCACCAGCCAGCTCTGCTTGGCGCCACGGTACAAGCCCATGCCTTCCACATCGGCGTGCAACAAGCCACCCACTGGCAGCACGAGCTGGGGTTTGGCGGCGCGGCCTGCGTCGGTGGGCAGGGCCCACACGCCGCGCTTTTCTTCACCGAGAAACACCTGCCCGGCTTCGTCGTCGGCAACACAGCCTTCGGGTTGCGTGGACAGCTTGAACTCGCGCAGTCGCGTTCCCACGATGTCGGCGCCACGGCGCTCCACACGCAGCTGTTGGTAGGCACCGCTCTTGTCGTTGACAAACACCTCCAGCGCGCCCGCCGGGTTGCGGTGCAGGCAGATGCCGTAGATGTCGTCGAAGCCGGTGGGCAGCCGCGCCAGCTCGCTCAGCTCGCCTTCGGCGCCGATGCGCCACAGCACCACGGCCTTGTCGTCGCGCTGCGTGGCGGCGGCAATGTCCATGCGCTCGCCACCGAGCAACACCGCTTGCCGCAGGTCGACGTTGTTGACGCGGCCCACGGGCAGGAACTGGCGCTCGCGGCCTTGCAGGTCATACACCGCGAGGCCACGCTTCTTGTCGGTGGCCAGCACCAGCGAGCGGGTGGCATCGCTCGCGTGGCGCCAGATCGCGGGGTCGTCGGCGGCGTCACCGAACTGCGCCACCGGGGCCGTTTGCACACGCGCCTTCACCACCGGCAGTGGGGGCGGCGAGCCGGCTCCTTTGGCGAACGGGCGTGGCACTGCCTGGGCCGACCAGCGGCCTGCGTTGTCATCGCGCACGGCGAGCTGCCAGCCGCCGGCCGTGGGCCAGGCCGACAGGGCGTCGGGGTCTGATGGCGCGGGCAGGGGCAACGAGGCCGTCCGCTGCCAGGCTTTGCGTTTGTGCTGCGCGAACAGCAATCGCCCGGCGCCCGCATCGGCCACCACGATCCCACCGGGCAACACCGCCAAGGGCCCGCCGCCTTGCTGCAGCGGGCCATGAGGCCGCCGCAGCAGCACCGGCTCGCGGGTGGGGCTGCCTTCGGCGTCGGCGCGGTGCGACCACACGCCATCGGGGCCGCTGACAAAGAGCTGCGCGTTGGCATCGTCCACACGGCAGCTCTCGGCCTCGGGCGCCACCGCGAGGCGGCGCACCAGCTGGGCGCCGTCGCCATGCAGCACCCACTGCTGCGCCAGCCCGTCCCTGCCGATCACGAAGCCGTGGTCTTGGCCCTGCGCGTCGCGGTAGAGGCACAAGGCCGACACCGTGCCGGTGCTGTCGGGCAAGGGGTCGAGCACACGCCAGGTGTTGCGGGTGAGGTCGATGCGCAGTGGCAGCACGCGCTCGGTGTTCGAGTCGAGCAGCACCGCGGTGGCGCTGCCGTTGCCGGCGCGCACGTCGAGCAGCTCGCCGCGCAGCGGCAGCTGCTGGTGCGATTGACCGTCGGCGCCGATCAGCGCCAGGCCCTTCTTGCCGAGCACCAACCAGGCGCCGCCGGGGAGGGCGGCGAACTCGGTGGCGCCGGCCGATGCCGCAGGCAGGGCGGGCGCCGCCGCAGCGCTCGTGGCCAAAGCCGCCAGCAGCAGGCTGGCCAGGGCGTTGAACAAGGGATGGTGGGTCAAGGCGCTCATTCCAGGGTGTACTTCAGGCTCAGGCGGTAGCTGCGGCCGTAAGTCTCCCACTGCGCGTTGCGCTGGGAGCTGCCGGTGTAGACGTAGTACTTGGCGTCGTTCAGGTTCTGCACGTCGAAGGAGAGTTGCAAGGACTTGCTCAACGCATAACGCGCCGACAGATCGAACTGCGTCTGCGCATCCACATAGAGGTCGCGGTTCGCATCGAGCACGTCGCTCACTTCGAGCAGGTAGCGCGACTTGTAGTTGCCTGCCAGACGCAGGCTCCAGACCGGCGTCTCGTAGCCCAGCACCAGGTTCAGCACGCGCTTCGACTGGCTCGGCAAAGTGATGTTGCGAGACGCGGTGGCGCCGCTGTCGGCATCAAAGCGAGCGATGTCGGCGCTGGAGTTCGAGAAGGTCGCGTTGGCCGAGATCAACAGGCCGTTCCATGGCGCCGGCAACGAACGCAGGCTTTGTGAATAGGCCAGCTCCAGGCCGCTGACACGCGCGCGCTCGCCGTTGGCAAAGGTGACGGCTTCGTCGAACGCCGCCCACGGCCCGGTGCCTGCCAGGTCGGTCTGGTAGACGAAGTTGCGGATGCGCTTGTGGAAGGCATAGGCCGAGACCACACCCGCATAACCGAGCCGGCGCTCCACACCGACGTCGAGGTTGGCCGATTTCAGCGGCGCGAGGTTCGGGTTGCCGAACTGTGCTTCGTTACCGTCGATGGCGAAGCCGGGGGCGAGCTGGCCGAATGTCGGGCGCACCACCGAGTTGGACCACGCGGCGCGGAATGTGGTGCTCGTGTCGAGGTCGCGCCGCAGGTGCAGGCCCGGCAGCCAATGGCGGTGCGAGGTCTGCACCGTGGTGTCGCTGAACACGCCATCGGTCACGCCGGTGCCGTCGGCACGCAGGCGGGTGCCTTCGTAGCGCACGCCGGCCAGCACGCGCCACTGGCTCACGTCGAAGCTGCCTTGCACATAAGCCGCGTCGATGTTCTCGCGGATGCGGAAGTTGTTGATGCGCGATTCCTGCTCGTCAACGAAACCGCTCAGATCCAGGCCTTGGTAGATCGCGTGGATCGGCGCGGCACTCAGGCTCGGCCCGAAGTGGCCCAACGGGTAGTTGACGTCGGGCCCCTGGGAGTTGACCAGGCCCAGCTGCGCGGGCGACAGCGAAAACGGTGCGTCTTCAAAGTCTTCCAGCACCCAGGTGGTTTGCGCGTGGGTCTTGCTGCGGCGGCTGGCCTTGGCGCCGAACTTCAGCTCGCCGGGCGCGCCGAAGAGCTGGGTCTGGCGCGTCAGGTCGAAGCGCAGGTTGTGCTCGCGGTCTTTGGCGAGCGTGCGTTCGAGTTCGATTTCGCTCAGCGCATACGGTGCGGCGCTGTTGATCGCATCGGGGCCGATCAGGCGCGGCCGGCGTGGGTTGCTGAAACCCACGCCAGAGAAGTCTCCACCCTCGAAGCTGGCGCCCGCCATGTGCTGCGGCGTGTTTTCCTTCGAGCGGCTGAGGCCGGCGGCCACACCGAGTGTCCAGTCGCCGAACTGCTGGTCGGTGCCCAGCGTGAGCGAGAAGATGCGCTGCGTTTCCTTGCGGTCTTTCAGCTCGCGTGTGCTTTGGGCGTCACCGAGCGTGCCTTCGGTTTGCGGGTCGGCAAATTCAACGATGTGCGCCTGGCGGGTTTCTTGGTCGCTGAAGCGGCTCACCATCGAGCGCAGGTAGTAGGCGCTGCCGTTTTGCGGGCGCAGCTCGAGGTTGACCGCAGCCCCCACCCGCTCGCGCGTGATGCGGTAGTCGCGCCGCTCGAATTCTTCCAGCGCGTCGCCATCCCAGGCACCGCCGGTTTCGGTGTTGTCCGAGCCGAAGCGGCGGCGCTCGCCGTTCAGGCCCACGGCCACGCCGAGCTTGCCGTCCATGAAGCGGTCGCTCCACACCGCCGAGCCGAAGGGGCTGGTCTGCGTGGTGTTGCTGCTGTGGCCGGCCCCGAGCTCGGCCGAGAACAACGAGCCCTTGCGGTCGAAGGCCGACAGCGACTTGATGTCGATGGTGCCGCCCAGCGAGTTGGCGTCCATGTCGGGGGTGAGTGTCTTGGTGACTTCGAGCGCGCCGATCAGCGACGAAGGCAACACGTCGAGCATCACCGCACGGCGGTCGCGCTCGGGCGAGGGCACCAGGCTGCCGTTGATGGTGACGGCGTTCAGG
>NZ_JANOCG010000070.1:0-15344 GCF_031412075.1 Rhizobacter sp. | reverse complement strand
CCACCATCAGCTCGCTCACGCCACCGCCGCCTTCCAGCGTGTACAGGCGTTGCGCGCTCGTCCACTGGGACAGCAGGGTGGTGAGTTGGGTTTGAAGCGCGTCACTGAGACGGTCGAGCATGTGTGTATCCCCTGTGGGCTGCGCGGCCCGGAGGGGAATTTTCTCAGCCGTCACCCGTCACACCACACCGGGTACGAACTGTTACTGGCTGTTCGCCCCACCTGCGGGGGGCACCCCTCCAATGGGGGTGGCGCCGTCAGTCGTTGACGAAGCTGTAGGGGCCACCACGCTCCAGCGCGCGGGCGTAGGCCGGCCGGGCGTGAATGCGCTTCAAGAACGCCATCAGGCGTGGGCGTGAGGCGTCGAGACCCGCACGCTGCGCAGAGGCTTCGAGCGGAAAGCTCATCTGGATGTCGGCTGCGCTGAACTCCTTGCCCGCAAACCATTCGCTCTTGCTCAACTCGCTCTCCATGAAGTCGAGCTGGCGCTTCAGGTTCGGGTCGACCAGGGTGATCATCACCTTGGCCGAAATGCCACGCACGATGGGTTTGACGAAGAACGGCACCTTGGCGCTGGCGATCTTCATGAACACCAGCTTCAGCAGCAGCGGCGGCATGGCCGAGCCTTCGGCAAAGTGCAGCCAGTAACGGTAGGCGCGGTGCTCGGGCGTGCCAGCCGCAGGCATCAGGCGGCCATTGCCATACCGGTCAACCAGGTATTCGACGATCGCACCCGACTCGGCCACGGTCACGTCGCCATCGGTGATCACCGGCGATTTGCCCAGCGGGTGAACTTGCCTCAGCGACTCGGGCGCCAGCATGGTGTCGCGGTCACGCTGGTAGTGCTTGATCTCGTAGGCAAGGCCCAGCTCTTCAAGCAGCCACAGCACACGCTGCGAGCGGGAGTCGTTCAGGTGGTGGACGGTGATCATGGTGCGGCTGTCCCGTGCTGTGAGTGCGCCATTGTGGCGCGAGGCTCCCGGCCCGCTGAAGTTCCAGCTCATTTGCGCCGCTTGGCGAAGAGGCGGTTTTGTCTGACACACATCTCAGGCTCAGACCACGCGGCCAGCCCGATTCGTCTGACAGGCGATCACAGCACTCGAACCTAGATTGGCTCGTCCATTCACTCTGCCTCTTTGAAGGTGTTCAACATGAAATTCATCCACAAGATTCTGCTGGCCGCGGCGCCGGTATTCCTTGTCGCGGCCTGCGGCGGCGGCGACGACAGCCTGGACGACCGGCTCGACATCGCTGACCCCAAGGTGCGTTTCATCCACGCCATCCCTGCGGGCCCGAATGTCGACCTCTACCGCAACACCACCATCGCGGGCGGCGTCACCAATGCGCCCTACCGCTATGCGTCGAACTACTTCGTCGTCGACACCGCACCTGCCGACTACATCGTGCGAACGACCGTCGGCAGCGTCGAGGTGGGCCGCATCAATTTCAACCCCAACCGCGGCAACAAGCACACGCTGATCGCCGTGCCGGGGGAAGCCACCACGACCAACCTGCTCTACATCGACGACCCGTACGACAAGCAACTGACGGCCAACAACGCGCGTGTGCGCATCGTCAACGCGTCGTTCAACGCCACCAACATCGACGTCTACCTGACCGGCCCGACCGTCGACATCGCCACCGTGGCACCCAACTTCGCGGCGGCTGGTTTTCGCAGTGCGGTCCCGGCATCGAGCGCGAACTCGGTCGACTTCACCGCCGGGGCCTATGTGCTGCGCGTGACCACGGCCGGCACCAAGAGCGTCATCTTCAGCGCTCCGCTGAATGTGGCGAGCAACGCCGACCTGCTGCTGCTGACCTTGCCGCAGAGTCTGTCAGCCAATGATGTGAAGGTGCTGTCGGTGGTGTCCGACAGCGGCCAACCGAGCACGGAGATCTTGAACCAGCCGTAACGGTTTCAAGCCCATGCAACGGCCCGCTTCGGCGGGCCGTTTCTTGTGGCGAGCGTCAGATCGACATGCGGGCGCGCACGCCTTCGGCTTCCATGTGGTCACCCAGGCCACGCTGCACGATCTCGCCGCGCTCCATCACCAGGTACTGGTCGGCCAGTTCAGCGGCGAAGTCGTAGAACTGCTCCACCAGCACGATGGCCATCTTCTGCCCGTTCATGCCGTGGTCGGCCAGCCCGCGGATCACACGGCCGATGTCCTTGATGATGCTGGGCTGGATGCCTTCGGTCGGCTCGTCGAGGATCAGCAACTTGGGGCCGGCCGCCAAGGCGCGCGCAATCGCAAGTTGTTGCTGCTGCCCGCCCGACAAGTCGCCACCCCGGCGGTTGATCATCTGCTTGAGCACCGGGAACAGCTCGAACAGCTCAGCCGGGATCGGCGTGCTGCCGCTCTTGTAAGCCAGGCCCATGCGCAGGTTTTCTTCGACCGTGAGGCGCCCGAAGATCTCGCGGCCTTGCGGCACGTATCCCACCCCTTTGCGCACGCGCTCGTAGGGCGTGTCGTGGGTGATGGGCAAGCCATCGAGGTGGATGCTGCCCGTCTTCACCGGCACCACGCCCATCAGGCTCTTGAGCAAGGTGGTCTTGCCCACGCCGTTGCGGCCGAGCACGACCGTCACTTCACCGAGCTTGGCCTCGAACGACAGGTTGCGCAGGATGTGCGAGCCACCGTAGTACTGGTTGATGCCGTCGACTTTCAGCAGGGTGCGTTCAGCGGCCAAGGTAGACCTCCACGACCTTTTCGTTGGCCTGCACATCGGCGAGCGAACCTTCAGCCAAGACGCTGCCTTCGTGCAACACCGTCACCTTCTTCGCCGGGTTGCCGTGGGTCAGCTCGTGGATGAACTTCATGTCGTGCTCCACCACCACCAGCGAGTGGTTGCCTTCGAGCGACAAGAAGAGTTCAGCGGTGCGCTCGGTTTCTTCGTCGGTCATGCCGGCTACCGGCTCGTCCAGCAGCAGGAGCTTGGGGTCTTGCATCAACAGCATGCCGATCTCCAGCCACTGCTTCTGGCCGTGCGAGAGCAAACCCGCCACACGCTGCGCGCTGTCTTTCAGGTGAATGAGCGTGAGCATCGCGCCGATGCGGTCGAGCTGCTCGCCGCTCAGGCGGAAGAACAGGGCCGACTGCACGCCGCGGTTGCCCTTGAGCGCCAGCTCCAGGTTCTCGAACACGCTGAGGTGCTCGAACACCGTGGGCTTCTGGAACTTGCGGCCGATGCCGATCGAGGCAATCTCGTTCTCGCGCATGCGAAGCAAATCGATGGTCGAGCCGAAGAAGGCCTTGCCCACGTCGGGGCGGGTCTTGCCGGTGATCACGTCCATCATCGTGGTCTTGCCCGCGCCGTTGGGGCCGATGATGCAGCGCAGCTCACCGGCGCTGATGTTGAGTGAGAGCGCGTTCAGCGCCTTGAAGCCGTCGAAGCTGACGGTGATGTCGTCGAGGTACAGGATGGCGCCGTGCGCCACGTCCAGCTCGCCCGGCTGCACCACGCGGCTGTAGCTGGTTTCGCGCCCGCCCGACTGGCCGGTGTTGTTGCTCTTCTTGGCGTCCATCGCCTGGCGCACGCGCACGCCGGCTTCCATCAGCTGCGGTGTCATGCGCGCTCCTTCACCTTCTTCACCAGACCGATGATTCCTTGCGGCAGGAAAAGCGTGACCGCGATGAACAAGGCACCCAGAAAGTACAACCAGAATTCGGGGAAAGCCTGCGTGAACCAGCTCTTGGCACCATTGACGAAGAAGGCGCCGACGATGGGGCCGATCAGCGTGCCGCGCCCACCCACGGCCGCCCAGATCGCGATCTCGATGCTGGCGCCTGGCGACATCTCGCCGGGGTTGATGATGCCCACCTGCGGCACGTACAAGGCCCCCGCCACACCGCACATCACCGCCGAGATGACCCAGATCGTGAGCTTGTAGCGCAGCGGGTCGTAGCCGGTGAACATGACGCGGCTTTCGGCGTCACGAATGGCTTGCAACACCCGGCCGAATTTGCTGCTGACCAGCCAGCGTGCCAGCAAGAAGCAACCGACCAGCGTGAGGCCGGTCAGCACGAAGAGTGTCATGCGCATGTTCGGCGTGGCAATCGTCATGCCGAGGATGCGCTTGAAATCGGTGAAGCCGTTGTTGCCGCCGAAGCCGGTTTCGTTGCGGAAGAAGAGCAACATCGCCGCGTAGGTGAGCGCCTGCGTGATGATCGAAAAGTACACGCCCTTGATGCGCGAGCGAAAGGCGAAGTAGCCGAACACGAAGGCCAGCAGGCCGGGCACCAGCACCACCAGCGCGAGCGTGGCGATGAAGCTGTCGCTCAAGGCCCAGTGCCAGGGCAGCTCTTTCCAATCGAGGAAGACCATGAAGTCGGGCAGGTCCGACTGGTAGTTGCCGTCGCGCCCGATCTGGCGCATGAGGTACATGCCCATCGCGTAGCCACCGAGCGCGAAGAACACGCCATGGCCGAGTGAGAGGATGCCTGTGTAGCCCCAGATCAAGTCCATGGCCAGCGCGCAGATGGCGTAGCACATGATCTTGGCGGTGAGGCTGATGGCGTAGTCGCTCACGTGGAACACATTGCCAGCAGGCACCACCAGGTTGAGCACGGGTGCGAGCACGAGCACTGCCGCCAGTGCAGCGAACACGCCCATCCAGGCTCGAGGGGAAAGCAGCCGCGTCATCGGAGCGACGGTCGGAACAGGCAACACCGCGCTCATGCTTCAGCACTCCGGCCCTTCATCGCGAAGATGCCCTGTGGCCTCTTCTGGATGAACACCACGATGAACACCAGCACCATGATCTTGGCGAGCACTGCCCCTTGCCAACCCTCCAGCAGCTTGTTCAACACGCCCAGGCCGAGTGCGGCGTACACGGTGCCGGCGAGTTGACCCACACCGCCGAGCACGACCACCATGAAAGAGTCGACGATGTAGCCCTGCCCGAGGTCGGGCCCCACGTTGCCCACCTGCGACAGCGCGCAGCCTGCCAGGCCCGCAATGCCCGAGCCCAGCGCAAAGGCATAGGTGTCGATGCGCGCGGTGTTGACACCCACACACGCCGCCATCTTGCGGTTCTGCGTGACACCGCGAACGAACAAGCCGAGCCGTGTGCGCGCAATCAACAGCGACACACCGGCCAGCACGAGCACCGCAAAGACGACGATCGCGATGCGGTTGAAGGGCAGCGTGAGGTTGCTCAGCACACTGACACCGCCCGACAACCAGGCCGGGTTTTCCACCTGCACGTTTTGCGCACCAAAGAGCGAGCGCACCGTCTGCATCAGCACCAGGCTGATGCCCCAGGTGGCAAGCAGCGTCTCCAGCGGGCGACCGTAAAGCCAGCGGATGACGCTGCGCTCCAGCGCCGCGCCCACCAGCGCCGCGGCAAAGAACGATGCGGGAATGGCGAGCAGGATGTAGTAATCGAAGGCGCCCGGCAGGTAGGCCTTGAAGAGGTTCTGCACCAGGTAGGTGGCGTAAGCGCCGATCATCATCAGCTCGCCGTGCGCCATGTTGATGACGCCCATCAGGCCATAGGTGATGGCCAGGCCCAGCGCCACCAGCAGCAAGATGCTGCCCAGACTCACGCCGGTGAACATCACGCCCAGGCGCTCGCCCCAGGCGAGGCGCGATTCGACTGCGCGCAGCGCCATCCCGAGCTGGCTGCGCACATTGGCGTCAGACTCGCCGCCCTCGGCCGCCGGCTTCAGGCGCTCCAGCAGCAAGGTTTTGGTGGCCGGTGTGAGACTCGCGGCCAATGCGCGTGCGGCCTCGAGCCGCTTGGCGGGATCGCTCGACGACACCAGCACCGCGGCACGCACTTGCGACAGCTGCGTCTTCAGAGAATCGTCAGCCTCGACGGCCAGCGCCTTTTCGATCAACGGCAAGCGGGTTTCATCGGCCTCTTCTTTCAAGGCCTTGATGGCGGCGCGGCGCTCAGCCAGGTCGGTGGAAAAAAGCTTCAGCGCGGCCAGCGAGCCTTCGATCTCGCGGCGCATCTGGTTGCTGTTGATCACGTCTTCGGCGCCTTCGGGCAGCGACGTCTCGGCACCGGTGGCGGCATCGAAACTCTTGCCGTCGCGCACGAGGAAGGCCGCGTTGGCGCTGAACTTCACCTCGTCGTCGAGCACGGCCTGGAGAAACTTCGCCAGACCCTCGTCACTGCGCGACAAGGAGTCGGCCAGGGCCGTGATGCGTTCTTCGTTTTCGCCCTTGACCAAAGCCAGCGCTTGTTCGCGGGTCAGGGCGTGGGCACTGCCTGCAGCGGTGCCCAGGGCACACAGCAACAACAAGCTTCGACACAGAGCATTCAGCCAGCGTGACAACATCAATCCCCACTCCGTGAGCCCATCGAACAACCGGGGCGCCTAGCACCCCGGTTGTCTCTTTCCACTCAGTGACCTAAGGCGTCACTTTTTTTCTGGCTCGTCTTTCTTTTTGTCATTGCCTTCGATGTACGGGCTCCAAGGTTTGGCCTTGACCGGGGCGGGGGTCTTCCACACCACGTTGAACTGGCCATCGGCCTTGATCTCGCCGATGAACACCGGCTTGTGCAGGTGGTGGTTCTTCGCGTCCATGGTCGACACGAAGCCGCCCGGTGCGGGGAAGGTCTGGCCGGCCATCGCGGCGATCACCTTGTCGGTGTCGGTGCTCTTGGCCTTGGTGACCGCTTGCGCCCACATGTGGATGCCGATGTAGGTGGCTTCCATCGGGTCGTTGGTCAGTGGCTTGTCGGCGCCCGGCAGTTTCTTGGCCTTGGCGTAGGCGGCCCACTTGGCCTTGAACGCGTCATTGGTCGGGTTCTTGACCGACATGAAGTAGTTCCAGGCGGCCAGGTGGCCCACCAGCGGCTTGGTGTCGACACCACGCAGCTCTTCTTCACCCACCGAGAAGGCCACCACCGGCACGTCGGTGGCCTTCAGGCCCTGGTTGCCCAGTTCCTTGTAGAAGGGCACGTTCGAGTCGCCGTTGATGGTGGAGATGACGGCGGTCTTGCCACCGGCCGCAAACTTCTTCACGTCGGCCACGATGGTTTGATAGTCGCTGTGGCCGAAGGGGGTGTACTTCTCGTCGATGTCGCTGTCTTTCACGCCCTTGCTCTTCAAGAAGGCGCGCAGGATCTTGTTGGTGGTGCGCGGGTACACGTAATCGGTGCCCAGCAGCACGAAGCGCTTGGCGCCGCCACCGGCCTTGCTCATCAGGTATTCAACCGCCGGAATGGCTTGCTGGTTGGGCGCAGCACCGGTGTAGAACACGTTCTTGCTGAGCTCTTCGCCTTCGTATTGCACCGGGTAGAACAGCAGGCCGTTGAGTTCTTCAACCACCGGCAGCACCGACTTGCGCGACACGCTGGTCCAGCAGCCGAACATCACGGCCACCTTGTCTTGCGAGATCAGCTGCTTGGCCTTTTCGGCGAACAGCGGCCAGTTGGAGGCCGGGTCGACGACCACGGGTTCGAGCTTCTTGCCGAGCACGCCACCCTTGGCGTTGATCTCGTCAATGGTCATCAGCGCCACGTCTTTCAGCACGGTTTCCGAAATCGCCATCGTGCCCGACAGCGAATGCAGAACGCCGACCTTGATGGTCTGCGCCTGGGCGAACACGGGCAGGCCGATGGCGGCCACGCCCAGCGCCACGGCGCTGAGAGACTTCGCAAAAGTGCGACGGGTGTTTTTCATGAACGAACGCTCCTGGGGTGTTTTGACAGTCTGTCGCCCCTGTTGAGGCGAGCAAACGCAGGTTACGCAGCACCCTCGGCCGGGCCAATACGCCAGAAGGCGTAGAGGCCATGGGGTCATTCGCGGCGAGTCAGGGCTTCGGCCGCCGCGGCGATCTGCACCATCAACCCGGACGGGTCGAAGCCGGCGTACTTCTGCGCCATGGCGCGCGCGGCGAGTGCGTGCCTGTCATTCGGCGTGCTGAGTTCGGCGAGCAAAGCGCCGTAGTCGACAGGTTGGGCGTGCGTGGCCACATTGATGCCTGCGCCACAACGCTCGGCCTGGCGTGCCATCAGGAACTGCTCCGACTGCGTGGGCAGCAGCAAACACGGCACGCCGGCGCGCAGGGCTTGCGCCACGGTCGACTGGCCGGCGTGGCAAACCACCAGGGCGCAATCGGCCATCACCTGGCGCAAATCGAGCGGCTTGTCGCTGTAGTGGATGTGAGGCGACTCGAACGTGGCCGCTTTCGACCGCGCGCGGTCTGGAAAGAAGCACACGGTGGGCAGGCCGCGCACATGCAACGCACGCAACACCTCGGCATGGTCGGGGTGCGAGGCGCGCAGGTAGGCAAACACACGCAGCCCCGGCGTGGCGGGCCAGTGTGGCGCGGCGCCGGGCTGGAACTCGCAGTCGGGGCCTTTGTAGTCCGCTGCGTCACGGCCTTCACCGACGCCCGCGCAGTGATCCAGCTCGGGCCAGGTGCACAGCCAGGTCTGCTCAGGGTAGAAGAGGTCGCACAACTGAGGCAGTGCGGGCCTGCCTTGCGCCTCCAGCACGCCGTTGACATGGGCCAGCACCAGCGTGTCGGACTCGGCGGCATGAGACGGTGACACCGAGGCCCAGTCGCGAAACACAGGCAGCGGCGACAAGCGCGGCGGAATGCTGAAGCCGTGGCCCACATGCAGCGCGGGCCGCCCCGCCAACCGGGCCGCCAGCAGCGCGGTGGGTGCGTGGTCGGCCAGCACCAGATCGCAGCCGGTGAGCTCGATCAACTGCTGCCAGGCAGCGGCCAGGCCGCTCAGCGATGGCAACGTGTCATAGCCACAGGTGAGCAGCACATCGGCCAGGGTCCAGGCGGCGCGTGGCGCGGCGTCGAGGCGAAGCGGCGCTTGCAATGTGGGCCCGAGCTCCGGGCCCAACAGGCTGCGCGTGCTCACCACATCGCGCAAGGCAAAGCTCACCCGATGGCCTCGGGCTTTGAGCGCCAGGGCGATGGAACGCAGCCGCGTCGCATGCCCCAGGTTCGCCCCCAGCTCCCACGCCAACAGGACGTGCGCCATGCGCTCGGTTCCCCTCAGAGCTCGAAACGCAAACCGAGCACGATGCGCCGGGCGCGGTAACCCTGTTGAGCCACCGTCGACTCCCAGTCGGCAAACCAGCTCGCACCGCCCTGGTTGACGCCGGCCACACCCACGGCCACCGCCCCATAGTTGCGGTCGATTTCGCCGCCCGAGGACTCGAACACCGGCGTGTTGTCGATCAGCAAGGTGGCGTTGGCCTGCTGCTGGGTGCTGTCTTTGCGGCGCGTCAGCTCAACACGCAGATGCGGCAACACGAGGCCCCACGACACCGGGATGCTGAGCTGCGTTTGTGCGCCCAGGTTCAGGGTGTTGGAGCGAATGCGGTGCGCGCTCACCGAGAGGGCCGAGTCGCTGCCGGTTTCATCAAACGCGTCGACGCGCGAGATGACGTGGTCCCACCGCACGTAGGGGCCGATGGACCACGCGCCACTGACAAAGTCGCGCCCGCCCGAGACACTCAAGCCCCAGCCACGACCGCGCGGTGAGCCGTACGAAAGCACACCGTTGCCGTCGTCGCGTGTCAGGTCGAATCGATTCGCCTCGTGGCTCAGCGTGGCGCTGAGGTAGGTGGTTTGCGTCGGGCTCCAGCTCGCATAGGCCGTGGCCTGGTTGCCTCGGCTGCGCTGCCGGCTGGCCGAGCCCGCAAAGCTGACACGCGAGCGAGACGCGCCCGCGTTGGCACCCAAGGCCCAGTCGTCGTTGAGCCGGTAATCGGCGCCGATCGACAGCATGTCGGTGCGCGAGGTCAATTCAGATTGCCCTGCGGCTGCCGCCTGGCGCAGGTAGTCACCCAGGCCGCTGACGTAGAAGCCAAGGCGGTTGTTGCGGCCCGACTCGGCCTCGCCCTTGGGCGCCGTGGGCAGGGGCACGCCTTGCACATCGAAGCGTGGGCCGGTGCGCCCGGCGCGCAGCAGGCGCAAGCGCGCATCGGCCTGGCTCAGGTGGCGGCGCATGTGATCGGTCTGCAAGGTGGTGAGCGTGCTGGCCACCTGGCTCAGCGTGGGGTCGACCCCGTCGCAGCCCGGGGCGTGCGGCACGCGGCGGCGAGAAGCGATGTGAGCACGGCCTGCATCGCTGGAAGCAGGCGCATCGCACGCGGCGTCAACCGTGACCGTCACCTGCGGGTAGCCGCCTTCGCCGCCGAGGCTGACGGAGCCGCCATAACCGTCGTTGATGTGGGTGATGTAGTAGGTGTGTTCACCCGCCAGCGTGGGCGCCACCACGTCGAGCGGCCCGCCAGAAACCGGCCGCGTGCCCACCGACTGGTCTCCGGCCGGCGACGTGACACGCCAGATCTCGGTGCCGCTGGTGAGCTGCATGTTGGTGATGTTGTCGATGCAGTTGCCTCGCAAAGACACGATGTCGGCGCTCGGCATGGCCGAGGGGCTGCAAACAATCGCGGCAGATGCATCGGGGGTGATGGACAGCAGGCAGGGCAGCAGGGCCAGTGGCGAGAGTTGGTTGAGGGAAGGTGTTTTCATTTTTCAGGAAGCGATTCGAGACAGGGACGGGCGATGCAACCCGTGAGGATCAAAGAGCAAAGCTGGCGATGATCCAGACGCAGAGCGCGCAAAGGAATCCCCTTTGCGGGTGGGCATGCCACACCGTTTCTCTTTGTTGCAACCTCGTTCGTCGGCATCCCTCTCATGCGGGGGCAAGCCGCGGAGTGCGTCATGGGAAAATTTTTGTTTCCGTTCACACTTCAGGGAGCCCCATGAAAAACCAGAACACGTCACTGCGCGCATGCGCTGTATTCACCGCCGCCCTCTCGCTCGCGCTCGCTGCGTCGATGGCACAGGCTCAGACCGTGATGGTTTACGAACCCGGGCAAACACCCTCGGCCCAAGACGTGGCCGATATCCTCTCGCGCGGTGCGAGCGAAAACACCAAGTTGCGCGGCATGCCCAACCAAAACGGCCGCTCGCCATTTGCACTGCTGGAGCAAACGCCCACCAAGTCGGTCAGCGAGGCGAGCGCGGTGTCGGTGCCGGTTCACTTCGAGTTTGATTCGGCCACGCTGTCGCCCAAGGCCCGGGAGCAGCTCGACATCATCGCGGAGGGCATTCGCCTGACCGAAGGCACGATCAAGGTGGTGGTCGAAGGCCACACCGATGCCAAAGGCAGCCTCAACTACAACGAGAAGCTCTCCTACCGCCGTGCCGCCTCGGTGCGCGCTTACCTCACGGCAGTGAAGAAGCTGCCGGTGACGCTGCTCACGGTCGAAGGCAAAGGCCCGCACAAGCTGCTCGACAAATCCAACCCCTACAGCGCCTCGAACCGCCGCGTTCAGTTTCGCGCCGGCTGATCGAGCATGAAACACACGGGAATGCGGCGGCTGTGCCGCCACGCCGTCGCGGGCGCGCTGGGCTGCCTGGGCTTGATGTGGGGGGCCGGCGCTGCGGCGGCCGACACGCCTGCCACGGAGTCGGTGTCAGACGGTCTGGTCCACTGCCTGTTGCCCGGCCAGGTGCGCCGCCTGGGCGCTTTCAGCACCAGCGTCACACCACGGCGCGCCACCCGCCTCACACCCGCGCAGTGCCAGGCCGGCGGTGGCGAATACGTGCAACTGCAAGACCACAGCGCTGCGGTGAAGATGTGGTTGCCGATGGCCTCTGAAGGCATCCCCGAAGCACAGACCACGGTGGCCGAGTTGTTCGACCAGCGGGGTGAGCGCGCGATGGCCAAGTCGTGGTACGAAAAGGCCGCAGCACAAGGCGATGCGCGCGCACTGATGGGCCTCGCCGGCTTTCTGGAGCAGTCGGCCTTGCTGGCGGCGGCCAAGGGCGTGTCGTCGCTCGACACACTCAGCCGCGTCAACGACCTTGTCAGCAAGGTGACCGGCGGTCTCGTAGCGGGCCTGTCGATCCAGCGCGCCGAGCGCTTGCGCGTGGACATCGTGTCGCCCGTCGGCGCGACACCCGTGCCACGCGTGGTCGGTGGCCCGGTGGTGCTCGAAAGCCCGGCCGGCCCGCTGGACGTGGTGGTGCGTGTGGCCGGCACCGCTGGCCTGAAGTCGGTGCGTGTGAACGGCCAGCCCCAACGGCCCGACGCTCAAGGTTTGCTCAGCATCCCGGTGACGGTCGGTAGCGATCGCACCACGCTGCTGGTGCAGGCCGAAGACGATGTCGGCGCACAAGCGCAGGCCGAGCTGACGCTGGTGCAACGCTCCGCGCCGCTGAGCGCCACGGCAGCGTCTGGCGCGGCCCCGGCGGTCACCGCGGCGCTCGATCTGGCGCCACCCGCTGCCGGCGCTGCACCTTCCGCACCGCTCTTGCCCGGCAAACGTTTTGCACTCGTCATTGCCAACCAGCAATACAAACACTGGACCCCTCTCGACACCCCCCGCTCCGACGCCAAGGCGGTGGCCGGCGTGTTGAAGCAGCGCTTCGGTTTTGAGGTGACGCTGCTGCAAGACGTCAACCGCCAGCAGCTGCTGGCCGCGCTCAGCCGCTTGCGCCAGCAGGTGGGGCCGCAAGACCAGGTGGTCGTCTACTACGCCGGCCACGGCCAGATGGACTCGGTCACCGCACGCGGCTACTGGATCCCCGTGGACGGCGACGAAAAAGACATCGCGCAGTGGGTGTCGGTGATCGACGTGACCGACCAGCTCTCGGCCATGACGGCACGCCACGTGCTGGTGATCGCCGACTCGTGCTACTCGGGCACGTTGACCCGCTCGCTGGTGCCCTCCATCGATCAGGCGCTGACGCTCGAGCAACGCATCAACCCACTCAAACAACTGAGCAAACAACGTGCGCGTGTCGCCATGACCTCGGGCGGCCTGGAACCGGTGGTCGACGGGGGCAGCGTGCAGCACTCGCTGTTTGCGCGCAGCCTGCTCGACGTGCTGGCGCAGGTGAAGTCGCCGGTGGCAGCGCAAGAGCTGCACAACGCGGTGTCAGCCCGTTTCGCCCACCTGGGCAGGCGTCTGAAGATTGCGCAACAGCCGCAGTACGCACCCATCGGCTTTGCCGGCCACGAAGCGGGCGACTTCGTGTTGTCGCCGATGTGATCGGCCGGCACCACGGGTTTATTTTTCGACCACGGTGCCGATCTCGATGCGCAGGCCGGCCACACCGGCTGCGACCACCGGCGACTCGCCTTGCAAGTCGCCGGGCCTGGCCTGGCCCTCGCCGCTCTTGCTGACGCGCGCCGTCACCACCACCCGCGGGTAGCCCGACACCTTGGCGGCCGGCCACATGGCCATGCTGTCGTCGAGCTTGAACGCCAGGGGCAGGTCTTTGACCTGCTTGCGAATCACGGCCAAGGGCATGGGCGGCCCATCCACCGCACGGGCAAAAACAAACACGGTGTCGGTGGCGCGTGCCTTGAGGGCGAGTGCCGGCGCCAGTGTCACGGTGCCACTGATGCTGGTGCCAGCCGGCGCGGCGGCAGGTGTCACCGGCGATGCGTTGTCGATGACGGCCGCAGACGATGCCGCAGGCTCGGGCAGCTGCGCGCCCAGGGCGCTGGCCGCCACAGCCACCACCGGCACCTTGCTGCTGACCACGGAACCCGCTGGCGAGCCGCGAGAGGTCGACCACCAGTAGCCCAAGCCCACCAGCACATGTGCCGCCGCCGCAGCGGCCAGCCAGGGCAGCCACTTGAAGCGCGCAGGCGGTGTGAGCGGCTCGGCCGCCGCCGGGGCCGGGGCAGCCTGGGCGATGGGGGGCGGCGTGGGCGCCTCCACCATCACCGCGTCAATGAGCTTGCGCTCCAGCAGTGCACGGGCTTGTGCGTACTGGGCGTCGTCCACAAAACCGGTGACGTGCGAATCGTGCAGGTCTTGCAGCCGCTGGCGGATTGTCTGAACCTCGTCTTTCATGGACGTGATTGCATCACGGCCCGGCAGGGCCCGACAGCCCCCGAAGCAGGGCCAGGGCCGGAGCCGCTGGCGACCAACGGCTGAGCCGTGTCAGACAAGGCTGGCAAGCGCACGCGGTTTCGGCCGGCAGCGCGCGGGGCGGAGAGCTTGAATGATGCAACTTCGCTCTTGCGCCGCAGGAGCAGCGCCACCACAGGAGCCGCCATGACCCAATCCCCCGCCCGCACCGAAGCCGACGAATTGCAGAAGAAGCACCCCGCACGCGAAGGTGCGGGCCAGAAAACGAGCCAAGAGCGTGGTGCCCACACGCACAACAAGAAGAACCCTGGCAAGCGCCCGCATCAGGGCGGCAACTAGCGCGCGGGCAGGCACCCGCCTGCCCGTCGCTCACCTCTCAACGCGAATCAACGTTTTTCAACAAGCCATGCGCAGCCAAAGCACCGTGGAACAGATCGCACGCGACTGCTACGACGCCTACAACAAGCGTGACCGGATCGCGTTCGAAGCCTTGATGGCCGACAACTTTCAATTCACCAGCCCGTTGGACAACCAGATCAACCGGCAAGCCTACTTCGAGCTCTGCTGGCCGAACGGTGAGGCGGTCATCGTGTTGACCCTGCAGCACGTGGCAGTCGTGGGCGACAAGGCCTTCGTCACCTACGAGGGGCTCAAACGCGACGGCCAACGTTTCAGGAATACCGAGTTGTTGACCGTGAAAGACGGCAAGATCAGCGAGGTGGAGGTGTACTTCGGCTGGAATGTGCCCCACAACGTGCCGCTCGGAACCCACCAGGCCGGTGCCTGACCGCCGCACCGGTCTCGCTCAACCGGCGAGCAGGCGCACCTTCTTCATCGCCAACGAGGCCGCCGCGTTGCGTGTCTCCACACCGAGCTTCTCGAACACGTGTTCGAGGTGCTTTTTCACCGTGGCCGGGCTGCTGCCGAGAATGTCACCGATGTCGCGGTTGGTCTTGCCCTTGACCACCCAGTACAAGACCTCGGCCTCGCGCATGGTGAGCTTGAAGGTTTGCAAGACGGCGTCGACGACAGCGGCGTCGGACACCTCACGCATCACCATCAGCCAATCGTCGTCACTGGTGCGCTCTTGCAGCGAGAACACGAGCTGTTTCGGCTCGTGTGTGACCGTGAGCGGTTTGAGCTCTCGGCCCTCTGCCGCCAGCACCGACTGCTCGCGCAGCCACACCAGCAGTTCTTCGGGCACCTGACCGGGCGCGACGGCAAAGTAGGTGTGCATCAGCTGGCGCGCGAGGGCGGTTTGCCACACCGCCTTGCCCGTACTCAGGTCGTTGCTCAAATGAACCGCCATGGTCGCGTGGCCGAACGCATCGAGCGCATTGCGTGCCTGCCGCGCCTGCCGCGCGCTTTGCATGTGCACCGACATGCGGGCCAGAACCTCTTGAGGCCGGATCGGTTTGGTAACGTAGTCGACACCGCCCGCGGCGAACGCCGCCACCACGTGCTCGGTGTCGGTGAGGCCGGTCATGAAGATGATCGGAATGTGCGCCGTGTCAGCCT
>NZ_JANOCG010000069.1:0-1510 GCF_031412075.1 Rhizobacter sp. | reverse complement strand
GCGCGGCAGGCGCTGCGCGACACCGGCTTCGACGAAGAAGACGTGTTGCACTACAGCGCAGCCGAGGAGCGCGCGCAGATGGACGGCATGCTCGCCCACACCAGCGAGCTGGCCGGCTTCGGCTACGAGGTGACGCTGATGCGCCGCTACCAGACGCTCGCCCGCGAGGGCTGCGGCTGGTTGCTGGTGTATGCCCCCGATGCGCCGCATGCCGAGCGGGTGACCGAGGTGGCGCGGCGCTTTGGCGCACGCAGCGCAGTCAAATACCACTGGCTCGCGGTTGAAGATTTGCTGTAGGCCGTCGCACACCACCGTCCGCCCTGAGCCTGTCAAAGGACCCGTCGACAGGCTCAGGGCGAACGGAGGTCAGGTGTTGTCGAACAGGTCGTTGGCCGTCTTCGGCGGTGTCACGCCCAGGTGCCGATACGCCGCCAGCGTGGCAATGCGCCCGCGCGGTGTGCGCTGCAAGAAACCTTGCTGGATGAGGTAGGGCTCGATCACGTCTTCGATGGTGTCGCGCTCTTCGCCGATGGCGGCGGCCACGTTGTCCAGCCCCACCGGCCCGCCGTCGAAGCGGTGGATCACGGCTTCGAGCAGCTTGCGGTCCATCACGTCGAAACCTTGCGGGTCGACGTCGAGCATCTTCAGCGCCTTGTCGGCCAGCGGCTTGCTGATGCGGCCATCGCCCTTCACATCGGCGTAGTCGCGCACACGGCGCAGCAGGCGGTTGGCGATGCGGGGCGTGCCGCGTGAGCGGCGCGCGATCTCGAAGGCGCCTTCGGTGTCGGTCGGCACGTTCAACAAACCAGCCGAGCGGTGCACGATGCGAGCGAGTTCTTCGGGCGTGTAGAACTCCAGCCGCGCCACGATGCCGAAGCGGTCGCGCAGCGGGTTGGTCAGCATGCCCGCGCGGGTGGTGGCGCCGACCAGGGTGAAGGGCTGCAGGTCGAGCTTGATGCTGCGCGCCGCCGGGCCTTCGCCGATCATGATGTCGATCTGGTAATCCTCCAGCGCGGGGTACAGGATTTCTTCCACCACCGGCGAGAGGCGGTGGATCTCGTCGATGAAGAGCACATCGTTGCGCTCGAGGTTGGTGAGGATGGCGGCCAGGTCTTTGGGTTTTTCCAGCACCGGGCCCGAGGTCTGGCGCAGGTTCACACCCAGCTCGTTGGCGATGATGTGGCTGAGCGTGGTCTTGCCCAGGCCCGGTGGGCCGAACAGCAGCACGTGGTCCATGGCTTCGCCGCGCATCTTGGCCGCGCCAATGAAGATCTCGAGCTGCTCGCGCGCCTTGGCCTGGCCCACGTATTCGGCCATGCCCTTGGGGCGCAGCGCACGCTCGATGGCCTCTTCATTCGGCGAGGCCGGGGCGGCGCTCACCACCCTGCGTGCGGGCTCGAACTCATCGGTCTGAATGCTCATGTCGCATTATGAGCAGGCCGCCCCTGGCACAATCGCGCCCCATGTCACGCCGCCCCTTGTCCACCCGCTTTGCCCTTTGGCTGGCAAT
>NZ_JANOCG010000068.1:0-5687 GCF_031412075.1 Rhizobacter sp. | reverse complement strand
CCTACTTCGGCTCGCCGGCGAGCGGCGCCGTCGCCGGCTGGATCGCGGCCGAGTTCAGGAACGACAGCGGCCAGAGCCTCACCGGCTTCAGCCTCGGCTTCAACGGCGAACAGTGGCGCAACGGTGGCAACACTTCCGCGCAGACCATGGTGCTGGAGTACGGCTTTGGCAGCAGCTTTGCGAGCGTGAGCAGCTGGGTGTCGCCCGGCGGCCTGTTCGACTGGAGCTCGCTGGTCAACACCGCCACCGCCGCAGCAGTGGACGGCAACACGGCCGGCCTGGCGGCCAGCCGCGGTGGTGTGGTCAACACCACCTGGAACGCCAACGAAACGCTGTGGGTGCGCTGGGCCGAAGTCAACGACATGGCCAACGACCACGGCCTGGCGATCGACAACGTCAGCTTCTTGGCCGGAGAGGCCGTGCCATCGGCCGTGCCGCTGCCCGCGCCCTTCGCGCTGATCGCCGCGGGTCTGGGCGTGCTGGGCTGGCTCAGCCGCTACCGCCAACAACGCTGAGCGTGGGCGCCGGGCGCAAGCCGCGCCACACCAGCAGCCCGGCGAGCATCAACACGCCCCACTCGGGCAGCGTGGGCACCTCGGCGCTGCTGGCAGACAAGGAAGCCGCTGCCGCCTGCAGGTTCAAGCCAGGGCTGTTCAAGCCGCTGCGTGGGTCGGTGAGGGTGGTGCCGGTGGTGCCGAGCAGGGCTTCGATGGCCGCGAGCGTTTGCTCCGGGAAGCCCGCGCGCAACACGGCCAATGCGCCCGCCACATGGGGTGCGGCCTGCGAGGTACCACCGAAGGTGAAGCCACCCGCCGTGATCAGCGCGCCCGGGGCGAGCAGGCTGAGGTAGCTCGCACTGTTGGAGAAACACGCCACCTGGTTCGCGGCCGTGCTGAGGTCGGTGCACTGCGTGGGCTGGCCACTCGCCCAGGTGAGCGGGCCCAAGGCACCGTCGTAGACCGCACCGACCGAGATCGCGCCGGGCGTGCAGGCGGGTCGGCTGAGGCCCTGGCTGAAGTTGCCGTTGTTGTAAGCGTTGTTGCCGGCCGCCACCACCACGCTGATGCCGCTGCTGCGTGCGTTGGTGATGGCGGTGGCAAACGGGTTGGTGAGCGCGCTGCCACAGGGTGCTGTCTGGTGCGTGCCGTCGCCCAGGCTCATGTTGAGGGCGACGATGTTCAGGCTCTCGCGTTGCGCGATGGCCCAGTTGATGGCGTTGAGGATGCTCGACGTCAACGCCCCCGACGCGCTGAACACATCGAGGCTGGCCACACGTGCATCGGGTGCCACACCGATGACGATGGCCGCCACGTTGCTGCCGTGCGCGCTGCCGGCACTCGGGGTTGCGACGAAGGTCTGCATCGCCGCGATGCGGCAGCTCGCCGGCGTGGCCACCGCGCTGCAGCCACCAAAGGCGCTGTGCGTGAGGTCGATGCCATCGTCGATCACCGCCACCGTGCTGCCCGAGCCGCGCAAGCCGGTGTTGCCGACTTCTGGCTGCGCCATCAGCGGCAGGCTTTGTGCGAGTGCGTGCTGGTACAGGCGATCGGCGTGCACGGCGCGCACGCCGGGCTGCGCGGCCAGGGCGCGCAAGGCGGCTTCGCTGCGCACTCGCTGGAAGGCCATCGGCAGGTGGCTGTAGTCGAGCGTGGCTTCGATGTCGGCGCGCTGCCGTAGCGGTCGCAGCACTCGCGCTTTCAGTGTGCGGTAGCGCTCGGGCAGCGGTGGGCGCGCACGCGGGTCGATGTCGTTGGCATCGAACTCCACCACGACACCCACACTGCGGCCTGCGCGCAGCGGCGCCAGCAACTCGTCGGGCACGGGGGCGGCCCCGGCCGCGTGTGCCGAGGCCATCAGCAGCGCGGCCAGCGCGAGGGGGTTCATCGCCGCGCCGTGGCGCTATGCGCCAGCACGATGGCCAGCGCAGCGGCGATCAAACCGAGCGCCAGCCGCCCGCCGCCGTTGAGAAAGGTGTTCCACCACACCAGCGGCGAGGCGCGGCCGGGTTCATACAGCTTGATCTGCGCGTCCCACAACCAGGCGGCCAGCGAAAAGGGGGTGTCGACCAGCAGCACCACGCTCAGCAGCGCGCTCGCCATGACCAGACGCAGTGCCATCTCGCCCCATCGTGCAGGCCAGGCGAGCACCAGCACCAGCGCCACCAGCAGCGGCTGCAACACGGTGCCGACGGTGGTGCCCACCATCATCACCTGGCTGCCGTCGGGCACGATGGCCTGGCCCCCCAGAAACAGCGAACGATCCAGCACCGCCAGTGCGCCGATGGAGACGTTCTTGCGCTCCTCCATCAGCTCGAAGCGCACGATCTTGAAGTCATCGGCCACAAAGGCAAGCGCGGGCGACAGCATCGGCAGCAGCAGCTTGGCGGTGTCGCGTGCGAACAAGTGCGCAGCGCCCAGCACCACCAGGGTCGCCAGGGCCACACGCCAGACGAGGTAGCGACTCATGCAGGGGCAGGGGTGTTGCTGACCCGCTCGGCGGCATGCACCAGCCACAGATGAAAGAACAAACCGGTCAGCACCACCATCAAGAGCGGTGCCGCCGCGGTGTGCAGCAGGTCGAACAGGCCGGCGTCGGCGCGGAACGCATAAAACAGCGCCACGATGCGCAGCTGGTTGAGCAAGAACACCCACACCAAGCCCGCCAGCAGGCCGGTGAGGCGGGCACGCATCGACATCGGAAACACCAGCAAGGCGGCAGCGAGCAGAAACACCGCATCGGTGCCCTCGCAGCCAAACAGCACGTTGAGGCCACCGCCCGGTGCGGTGATGCGCGCGCCCTTGGCCACGGCGTTCACCTCGGGTGTCAACTGGTTGATGAGCACGGTGGCGCTGCTCACCGTGAGTTGGTGCACCCACAGCCGCTCGAGCCAGCTGCCGCGCGCCGCCTCCCAGCCGGCTTGCAGGGCCATGAAGACGAGCGCGAACGCGAATGCGCGCAACAACAGGCCCCGCAGGGCGCGCGACTTGGGTCTGTCTTCAGGCGTGGTGTCGTCCATGGTTCGCAGCACCTTAGCGGCCGTCTGTGACAAATCGACCGATGAGCGTGTGCGCCACCCCAAAGGGATCATGACGACGCTTTCGCATGCCCTGCGTGCTGTCACATCGTTTGCGCACCATTCACTTGAATCAAGGAGCGCGATCGTGGGTGTGAAGCGAAGCTGGAAACGTGCAGTCGGCCTGGCTGCGGTGGTGGCGGTGACCTGTGGCGCGCTGCAGGCCGCCACGCCGAGCTTCGACAAGGTGCTTGCCAAGGGCGTGTCTTCAGCAACGCGCGAAGCGCGCCTGCAAACACCGAAGCCGCGCACGGCCCTGGGGTCCGGGTGGACCGGCTCGTCGTCTGCTTCGCGCACCGCCAGAGCCTCCGGCGACGGCCTGCGTTCTGCCTTGCCAGACCCCGCTCAGGCGGAGCCGCATCTCGAGCCCTGGTCGCTGCTGGCTGGCGCGCTCGGCGTGGCCTTCTTCGTCGCCAGCCGCCGCCGCGCCGACTGAAGCGGCGCAGCCCGCAGCGAGCGGGCTGATGCGACAGGCTGACGCGACCCAGCTTTCTCTCTTTACTTCTGCGCCAACAGCTTGCGCGCTTCGTCCAGGTTGGGCAGGGCGGCCTTGCTGTCGATGGCCTTCTTCAAGTGGGTCTGGGCGCGTGCGATGTCGCCCTTCTTGTGCAAGGCCATCCCCAGGTGCAACTGGTAGAGCGCACCCTCGGGTGAACGTTGCACCGCACGCTCGAGCACCGATACCGCGTCGTCGTACTGGCCCAGCTTGTAGTGCGTCCAACCCAGGGTGTCGAGGTAGCCCGGGTTCAACGAGCCCTTGAAGCCGCGTGTCAGGTCCAGTGCGCGCTGCAGGCTGGGTTTGTCGCCCTTCGTCTCGGCCAGCTGGTAGGCGAGGTTGTTGGCATAGGCCTCGTCATCGGGCGAGCGCTTGTGCAAGGTTTCATACAGCGCGATGGCTTCGTCGTGGCGCCCGGCGCGGGTCAGCCACTCGGCGCGCATGGCGGGCAGGGCTGCTTCGGTGGGGTTGGCTTTTTCGCCTTGCTCCAGCGTGGCGAGCGCGTCGGGCAGGCTGCCGCGTTGGGCCTTCACACGCGCCAGGCCCACGTAGCCACCGGCCGAGGTGGGCGCGAAGCTGATCAGCTTGACGTAGGACTCTTCGGCCAGCGGCAGGTTGCCGCGGGCCACCGCCACCTCGGCACGCAGGCGGTGGGGCAGCTCGCTCTTCGGGTCTTTTTCGGCGAGTGCCTCGACGCGCTTGCTGGCCTCGTCAAACTTCTTTTGCGCCAGCAGCACGCCGATGGCCGACAGCGTGGCGGTGTGCGCCTGGGGCGAGATCTGGCTGGCGGCGTCGTACTCCTTGAGTGCCGCGTCGTACTTCTTCTGCTCGGCATACAGCTGACCGAGCTTGATGTAGCCGCTGGGCTCGTTCGGGAACTGCGTTTTCAGCGAGGTGTACACCGCCTCGGCACCGGCCTTGTCTTTTTGCGCCAGCGCGAGCTGCGCCTTCATGTCGTAGGCGCGCATGTTTTGCGGCGCGGCTTTCAGGGCACTTTCGATCTCGGAGGAGGCGGCCTTGTACTCCTTGGCGTCGGCCATGTCGGCCGCCAGCAGCAGGCGCAACTCGGCATTGGCGGGCTTGAACTTCACCGCGTCGGCCAGTACCTCGCGCGCGAGTTGCGGCTCGCCGGCCTGGCGATGGGCTTGCGCCAGCAAGCCGCTGATCTCGGGCGAGCCGGGCTGGTCTCTGGCGGCGGCGCGCAGGTCGATCACGGCGTTGCGCGCATCGCCCTCGGCGAGCAGCATGCGCCCACGCATCACCAGCGCCGCACCGTCGCGCGGGCTGGCCTTCAGCACCTCGTCGTTCAAGGCGCGGGCCTGTGCGGCCTTGCCGGTGGACAACAGGTCGGCCGCAAGCTGGTTGCGCGCGGTGAGTGCGGCCGGGGCTTCCTTGTCGTTGTCGATGATCTCTTGCAGCACGCGGCGGGCATCGGCCGCACGGTTGGTGTTGCGGTAGAGGGTGACCAGGCCGAAGCGCAGGTTGGCCTCCTTGGGCTTGGCTGCGATGGCGGCGAGAAACTCTTTCTCGGCCACCTCGGTGCCTCGGCGCGACGACAGGAAGTCGAGCAGCGCGAGCGTGCGCTGGCTGTCGTCGGGCTGGCTGCGCACCGAATTGCGCAGCACCGCTTCAGCCAGGTCGAGCTGGTTCAAGCGGGTGTGGTAGATCGCCCAGGCGTTCCACAGGTCGATGTTCTTCGGCGCGGCCTCGGTGGCCAGTCGGAAGAAGTCGACGGCGCGCTTGCGCACGTTTTCATCGGCGCTGCCAGCGGTGATTTGTGCCGCCACCTGCAGCAGACCGAGGTTCTTGGGGTGGGCTTTCAACGCGCTCTCCACCACCGCCAGCGCAGCAACTGCATCGCCTTTCGCGGCGTGCAGGCCGGCGAGCAGCATGCTGGTGTCGACCGCGGGCTGCTTTTGTTCGGCGAGCAGCGCCGTGGCCTGGGCGATGGCGCCGGCCGTGTCGCCACGCCGCGCCGTGAGCGCGGCTTTCATGGTGAGTGCGCCCGCATGTTTGGCGTCGACGGCCAACACTTCACCGAGCGACTTGTCGGCATCGTCGAGCCGCGCGGCCAGCAGATACAGGCGGGCCAGGCCGACCTTGGCGTCGATGTGCTCG
>NZ_JANOCG010000067.1:0-11724 GCF_031412075.1 Rhizobacter sp. | reverse complement strand
CGGCCAGGCACGCGCCCGGCCAGTGCGTTTGAGTCTACGCACCGACCTTGGCCGACATCTCCAGGTGGATTTGGGGCAAGTCGCAAGCAGGCGTGAAAAAGCCCTTGGTGCTTGCGCGCCAAGGGCTGGTTCACTGAAATTTGGTGGGCCCCGACAGATTCGAACTGTCGACCAACGGATTAAGAGTCCGCTGCTCTACCAACTGAGCTAGGAGCCCGCTCTCAAACTTTTCTTCTGCGAGTTTTTTGACTAGGTTGAACGAATTCTGGTGGGTTGTGCGGGACTCGAACCCACGACCAACGGATTAAAAGTCCGCTGCTCTACCGACTGAGCTAACAACCCGGTAAAGCCCATGATTATAGCCAGCTTAGCAAAGTCGCTTCAAACAAATCGGCGAAACAATGATTGTAGCGCCTCCCCAGCCGCTACAAAACCGAAACTGGCCGTGACGACAACACTCGACCCATAACCGTGGCAATTGAGGCTGCCATCGACTTCGCAGGCATCGACCGGCGGCGACACCGGCTCGCGTGAAAACACACAGCGCACACCCATTGCGCCACTGCGCGCAGCGCCGTGTTGCTTGCGCAAGCGCTGGCGCAACGAGGCCAGCAAGGGGTCATGCGTGACCTGGGCCAGGTCATCGACTTCCACCGCCTGCGCGCGCTGCTTGCCCCCGGCCGCGCCCACGCAGATCAGTGGGAGCTTGTTCTGCAGCGCCCAATGAGCCAATGCGGCCTTGGCCTGCACCTGATCGCAGGCGTCGATGAGCACGTCGATCTCACGCGGCAGCAAGCCGGGCCAGTTGTCAGCCGACACAAAGTCGTCGACAAGCTGCACATCACAACCAGGGTGGATGTCGGCAATGCGCTCGCGCAGCGCCACCCCCTTGCCTTGCCCGAGCGTCGCGCCCAAGGCCTGCACCTGGCGGTTGATGTTGGACTCGGCCACGTGGTCCATGTCGAACAACGTCAGCTCGGCGACACCACTGCGCGCCAGCGCCTCGACCGACCACGAGCCCACGCCACCCAAACCCACCACGCCCACACGTGCGGCACGCACCACCTGGTAACCCGCCTCGCCATAAAGACGGCGCAGGCCGCCAAAACGTCGCTCCAGATCGGGCGCCAGCAGGTCGAGCGCGGCGTTCATGCGATCGCCGCTTACTTCACCGACGCCAGGCGTTCCTTGCCAGCCTGGGCCGCCTCGGATTTGGGGTAGGCCTTGACCAACTCGTCGAGCGTGCGTCGCGCGCCCTTGCTGTCTTTCAGCTCCATCTGGCAGTTGACGATCGCCAGCAGCGCCTCGGGCGCGCGTGGATGATCGGGCGCCGCGGAGACCAGGCTGCGGAACGAACTCATCGCCTCTTTGTAGTCGCGCATGCCGTATTGCGCGTTGCCCAGCCAGAAGAGCGACGCTGCCTTGTAGCCGCTGCCGGGGTATCTGCGGTTGAAGGCCGCAAACGCCGACGAAGCCGCGGCAAACTCACCCTTGCGCAGCACCGCCATGCTGTCTTCGAACTGGCGGCGCTCTTCAGGGTCCACCAGGATCTCTTTGCCGTCGACCGTGACCTTCTGTGGCTCGAGCTTGCGGATGCGGTCTTCGACACCTTGCTGAATGTTTTTTTGCACGCGCTGCAACTCGACCACATCGCGCGTCAGCTGCTCGTCCTGGCCGCGCATCCGAGCCACCTCGGTGCGCATCAATTCGAGCTGGTTGTTGAGGTCGAGCAGGCTGCGCTTGAGCTGGTTGATCTGCTCCAGCAGCTGCGCCGTGCTGTCGGCTTGCGCGGCTTTCACGCGCGCTTCGCTCTGCTCTTGCTTCTGGCGCAGGTCGAGGATGGCCTTGCGCGCCTCGTCGTCGTCGAACAGGCCCGCATGAGCCGCCGGTGCGGCCAGCGCCAAAGCCAGCAACCACGCCGCGGGGCGGCGAGACGCCTTCACAAGCAAGCGGGCCATGCTCACGCTCAACGGTTGTTGAGTTCAGCGCGGCGGTTCTTGGCCCAGGCGGCTTCATCGCTGCCTTGCGCCGCGGGGCGCTCCTTGCCAAAGCTCACGGCTTCGACTTGGCCGTCGTTCACACCCAGCAGCTTGAGCGCCTTGGCCACCGACTCGGCGCGCTTCTGACCCAAGGCCAGGTTGTACTCGCTGCCACCCCGCTCGTCGGTGTGACCTTCCACCGACAGCTTCTTGTTGCGTTCGGTGGACAGCAGCTTGGCCTGCGCTTCGACCACCGGGCGGAACTCGTCCTTGACCACAAAACTGTCGTAGTCGAAGTAAACCACCTTGGACAACTCGGTCGCCGACGCGCTCTTGGTCAGGTCGACACTGGCCACGTTGTTGGGCGAGGTGCCACTCGAAGAAGCGCCGGAGCCACCAGCGCTGCCGGTCGATGGAGTGCGCGACTCGACCGGTGCCGGCTTGTCGTCGAGCTTCACGTTAGAGGCACAGCCTGCGAGGAAGGCCGAAGACACCGCAGCAATGAGAGCGAGGCGGGACATGTTCATGGTTTTCTCCTGTCGTCGTGAAAATTCGCGGGCGCGCTTGGCGCTAGCGCCCGAAGGGGCCCCAGACGGGCTCGCGCACATCCGGGAAACGGGACTCCAGCTTGGCCTTGATCTTGCCGTCAAGCGTGGTGGTCATCAAGGTGTCCCGGCCATTGGCACGGGTCGCGTAGATGATCAGCTTGCCGTTGGGCGCGAAGCTGGGGCTTTCGTCGTCTGAGCTGTCGGTGATGGCCTGGGGCGCAGCGGGTTTGCCCAGTTCACCGACATACAGCTTGAAGGCGCCGTTCTGCCGCGAAATATAGGCCAGGTAGCGGCCGTCGGGGCTGAGCGCCGGGCTGATGTTGTAGCCACCGGTAAAGCTCACGCGCTCGGGTGTGCCACCAGCCACCGCCACCTTGTAGATCTGCGGGCCACCGCTGCGGTCGCTCACGAAGTAGACGAGCTTGCCGTCCGGCGAGTAGGTGGCTTCGGTGTCGATCGACTGGCTGGTGGTGATGCGTCGTGGGTTCTCGCCATTGCGGCCGATGATGTAGAGCTGTGAATAGCCGTCTCGACTGAGGGTGACCACCAGCGAGTTGCCATCGGGCGACCAGGACGGCGCACTGTTGGAGCCGCGAAAGGCCGCAATCTTGCGGCGCTGCCCGGTGGACACGTCTTGCGCAAATACGATGGCTTTCTGGTCTTCGAAGGACACATAGGCCAGCTCCTGCCCGTTGGGCGACCAGGCGGGCGAAATGATGGGGTCGTTGCTGTTGAGCACCGACTCGCCGCCCAGGCCATCGGCAAAGTCGACCCGCAGCGCGTAGCGCTTGCCTGAGCGGGTGACGTAGGCGATGCGGGTGGAAAACACACCCCGGTCGCCGGTGAGTTTTTCGTAAATCACATCGGCGATGCGGTGCGCGGCCACGCGCAGATCGGCCGGCATGGTGGCGTTGCTCTCGCCGCCGATCACCTTGCCCTTGACCACGTCCCACAGCTTGAAACGCACGTCGAAGCGGCCGTCGGCGAGGCGGGTCACCGAGCCGCCCACCAGCGCGTCGGCCGAGCGTGAGCGCCATTCGCTCATGGGCGGTTGGGCAGCCTCGTCGAGCACCTGGTTGGCCTCGATGAGGCGGAACACGCCCGAGCGCTCGAGGTCGGCACGAATGATGGTCGACAGGCTCTGGGTGGTGCGGTCTTCATCGCGGAAGCGGGCAATGGCGATGGGCACCTGGGTGGCGCCCACGCCGGAGATCTCGACCCGAAACTGGGCTGCGGCGGGGTAGATGAGCCCCAGCGAGAGCAGCAGCAGGACGAAGATTTTGTGAGTTGAGTAGCGCATAAAAGGTGCGTATGAGCAGCGCCAGAACCGCCACTGTGAATCGTAGACAATGCCCATGATAGATGGAGCCCTACACATCAAAATGCAAAAGCCCCCGACATTGACTGTCGTGATCGTTGCAAAAAACGAGGCCAGAAATATCGCCGACTGCGTGACCAGCGCGTCGTTTGCCGATGAAGTCCTGGTGCTTGACTCTTGCAGCAGCGATGACACCATGGCCTTGGCTGAGCGAGCGGGTGCACGGGTGATCCAGACCGACTGGCCTGGCTATGGCCCTCAGATTGCGCGAGGCTTCTCGATGGCGAAATCCGACTGGGTGCTGTCGCTTGACGCCGATGAGCGCATCTCGCCTCGCCTGCGCGGCGAAGTGCTGGCGACGCTCGCAGAGCCAGCCCATGCCGGCTACCGGATTCCGCGCATCTCCGAATTCTGCGGCCGGTTCATCCGGCACAGCGGTTGGCGGCCGGACTTCACGCTGCGACTGGGGCGACGCGATGTATCCGCCTTCACCGACCATTTTTTGCACGCCCACATGACCGTGCAAGGCAGCGTTGGCGACCTCACCGAAAGCTTGATCCACTACAGCTATCCCGACCTTGACGACGTACTTGAAAAGCTCGGCCGCTACTCCAGCGGCCATGCTCGTGACATGCTCAGCCGCGGCAAGCAAGGCAGTCTGACGAAGGCGCTGATACATGGGTCGTTTGCATTTTTCAGAACCTACGTTCTGCGTCTTGGGTTTCTGGATGGGCGCCATGGCGTCATGCTGGCCATCTACAACGCCGAGTACACCTACTACAAATACTTGAAACTGATGCTTCTCAGGAGTCCACCAAGCCGTCCGGAGTTCCCTGGATGATTGAAGTCAGTACATTGCCGCTGAAACAGCGCCTGTTGCGAATTGCCCCCTACTTCGCCAACAGCGGCCGCGGGTTCGCTCTGGTGGCCATTGGTTCCACGGTCGCGGCGGCCACCGAGCCGGTGATCCCGGCCTTGATGAAAAGCTTTTTTGACAGCGGCAGTTTCAAGGCCCCGACATTCCCGCTCTGGATGATTCCGGCGGTCATCATCGGCCTCTTTGCGGTGCGCGGCCTGGCAGGCCTGGTTGCTCAATACGGTCTCGCCTGGTCGGCCAACCGGGGCACGCAGGCGCTGAGAGCCGCCATGTTCGACCGGTTGATGACGGTTCACCCCACGATCTTCAGCAACAACACCGCGACCTCACTGACCAGCACACTGACCTACGAAGCCCAGGCGGGAGCCGGCCTGCTGGTGGGTTCGGTCCAGACCCTCGTGCGCGACTCGCTCACCTTGGTGGCTCTGCTGGCCTACCTGCTTTACCTGAACTGGCAACTCACGCTGTTTGTCGGGCTGCTTTTTCCGGCCATCGCGTTCGTCATGCGCAAGCTCAGCAAACGGCTGCACCGGCTCACCATCGAGGGCCAGAACGCCACCAACGAACTCGCCTACGTGGTCGAAGAAAACGTGCTGGCCTGGCGCATCGTGCGGTTGCACGGAGCCGCACCATCACAGGCTCGGCGCTTTGCCAAGGGCAGCGACACCCTGAGACGGCTCTCGATCAAATCGACGATGGCCTCCGCGACCATGACGCCCATCACCCAAATGATTGCGGCCTGCGGCCTTTCAGCGCTGATCGTGGCCGCAGTCTGGCAAAGCGGCGTGCAAGGCAACGGCACTGCGGGCGGTTTCATTGGCTTCATCACCGCCATGATGATGCTGCTGGCTCCCATCAAACACCTTTCCGAAGTCGCCGGGCCGATCGCGCGTGGGTTGGCCGCCCTGGAGCGCGGGGTGGCCTTGATCAAGGATGCCCCCATCGAGCAAGGTGGCGGGTACGACCCTGGCCGCGCTCGTGGCCACATCGAGTTGCGCGAGGTGAGCTTGCGCTACAAAGACGACTTGGCGCCTGCGCTGGCCGATGTGAGCCTGCAGTTGCACATCGGCGAGACCATCGCGCTCGTCGGCCCTTCCGGCGCGGGAAAGTCCACTCTGGTGAACCTGCTGCCGCGCTTTCTGGAGCCCACTCAGGGTCAACTGCTGCTCGACGGGCGCCCCCTGCACGAATGGGATGTCGCTGCGCTGCGCCGACAGTTTGCGCTGGTCAGCCAAGACGTGGTGCTCTTCAACGACACCGTGGCGGCCAACGTCGCACTGGGCTCCGGTGATGCGGCGGAGTTCGATCGAGAGGCCGTGCGCCGGGCCCTTCAGGCGGCCAACATGCTTCAGTTCGTGGAGAGCCTGCCACAGGGCCTGGACACCATGATCGGCCACAACGGCAACCAGCTGTCCGGCGGGCAACGACAGCGCCTGGCCATTGCACGTGCCATCTACAAAGACGCGCCGATCCTGATCCTCGACGAAGCTACTTCGGCACTCGACTCGGAGTCCGAGCGAATGGTGCAAGAGGCCCTGGACACCCTGATGCGCGGTCACCAGCCTCGTCATCGCTCATCGCCTGTCCACTATCAAGGCGGCCAACCGCGTGCTGGTGCTCGAAGGTGGCCGAGTGGTTGAGCAAGGCACGCATGCGGAGTTGCTAGCGCAGAACGGCTTGTTTGCCCATTTGCATTCGCTTCAGTTCAGGACCGGGGCCAACCGACCCGAATCGACCCCCGTCTGACGCGAGCGCATCAAAGGCTGTGCCGCCGCCGCCGCCACCATTTCTTCCAGCGGAACTGGAGCTTCTGGAACCACAAGGTGTGCGACTGCTCCAGGCTGGATGAGAACGTCCCGTTGTGGCTGCCCTGCTCGACCACGGGCGGCTCAAGCCAGAACATCGGCGTGCCAAGCGTTCGGTCAATGTGCTCAAAGGTGTGGTCGATCGCCGCATGGATGCCATTGGCTTCTATCCAAGCCAGACGCCGCTTTGCAGTTTCATTCGACAGAATGTAGGAGTCCGCAAACTTGCCCTGGTTGCGCGGGTACAGCCATTGCCCCTCACGGATCTGCTCGCTGGGCACGTAGTAGTGACCGCCGCAGCCAAGAAATGTGATGTGGGGGTCATGCAAAGCCAGTTCTTCGTGCATCAACCCGTTGAGGGCGGGCAAGAAATTCTTGGACAAGATGACGTCGTCTTCCAGCACCAGCACGCGAGACATCTGCCGCTCCACCACCAACCGATGCGCTTGCCAATGTTTGAGTGCACATGATTGTTGCGCCGCAGACAGCACACCCTCCTTGAAGAGTCGCTGCCTCAGGGCTTGCGGAATGGAGGGGATGTCGAAATCGAGGACAAACTCATACGGAAGGCCAAGCGCATCCATCTGGGCTTCGATGAACCTGCGCCGTTCGACGAAGGTCGAGGCGTGTATCACAAGGATGGCGTCAAGCCCCGAGGGCAACGCCCGCGCGGGCTGCTGCGTTGAGGGCTGATTGGCGTGCATGGTTGTTGGATTGAACGAGATGCATCATTCTCGACCATAAGCCCCACGCCTTTCTCGCCTGCTGATCACCGTGTCAGCAGACTCGAACCATGCAGATCGGTCGATACAATTCGCCACGCCAAGAAGCCACACGCCAGCCAACCGCCGACTGGCCGCATCTCCATGACACCATCCATCAGCGGCTTCACTTTTTTGCGCAACGGCACCAAGCTGGGTTTCCCGTTCGAGGCTTCGGTGCGCTCGCTGCTGCCACTCGTGGACGAGTTTGTGATCGCTGTCGGACAAGGCGAAGACGACACGCGCGAGCGCCTGCTCGCCATCGGCGACCCAAAGATTCGCCTCATCGACACGCGCTGGAACGAGCGCATGTCGGAGCGGGGTTTCGTTTATGCCCAACAAAAGATGATTGCCCAGTACGCCTGCACCGGCGACTGGGCTTTCTACCTTGAAGGCGATGAAGTCCTGCATGAAGGCGAACTGGCCGCGATTCGCACTGCCGTCGAACGCCACCACGGCAACGCACGAGTCGAAGCCCTGGCGTTCGACTACCTGCATTTTTACGGTTCGCCACACTGGCTGGCCGTCAGCCCGGCGTGGTATCGCCGCGAATGCCGCCTCATCCGCAATACCATTCGCAGCTACGCGCCCGATGGCCAGTTCTGGGTGGTCATGGACAAACACCGGCGTGGCCGCCACCCGCAGGCAGCCTTGGCCAATGCGCACATCTACCACTACGGCCATGTGCGGCGCACGAACTACATGCAGGCCAAGATGGATCAGGTCAGCAAATACTGGTCGCATGGCGCACCCAAGGTTGACTACCGCAACATCGACGCGCAGGCCTTGCGGCCGTACGGCGGCACGCATCCGTCCGTGATGCACAACTGGCTCGCGACCGAAGCCGAGCCTCATTTCACCCCAGACCCTACCCACCAGCTCACACCGCGCGAGCGCAAGCACCGCTGGTCGATGGTGCTAGAGCGCTGGTTGGGCTGGGATCTGAGCCGCAAGCACTACCGTCTGGTGGCCTAGGCAACGGTGCGCAATATCGGCATCAGCCTGGGCAAGCTGGATTCACTCAGCGACGGTCTCGGCGAGTTCTCCACCCAGATCTGCGAGCGCATCGCGGCTGCAGCTCCTGCATGGCGTGCCGAAGGTGTGCAGTTCCATCTGCACATGCCGAAGCACTGGCATGGTCGGTTTGGCGATGGCGTGTCCTACCTGGAAACGCGTTCTTCGCAAAGCCTTTGGCACTGGCAAGGTTGGCGGCGTTTCGTTGGTTGGCATGGCCTGAATCAGCTCGGTCGCGTGGGGCCTCCGTTGTTCACGCAACACTCGTTGCTGACCATTCACGACCTCAACACGCTGTACCACGACGACGAACGCGCACGCCGAAATTCGCTGACCAAGCTCAAGGCAAGGCTGCGCAAGTTCGACGGAGTCAGCACCCTAACCCACCATGTCGAAGGCGATATAAAAAAGCACCTTGGCTGGCACGGGCCTATCAGCGTCATTCCCAATGGGGCACGCAATCTCACCGCTCATGCGCAGGAGGTCGTCGAAGGTTTGCCCGCGGGCCGCTTCCTGTTGCACCTGAGTCGCATGGCAGCTTCCAAGAATCCGCAATCACTGTTGGAGCTGGCTGCTTGTTGGCCCGAGCAATGGGTCGTGATGGCGGGGCCGCGAAACGCCGATTCGGACCGCTTGCGTACCCAGGCGGCTGAGCGCGGGCTGGCTAACCTTCGGGTGGTACAGGAGGTCAACGATGCTCAGAAAGCTTGGCTTTATGCAAACTGCCAGGGCTTTCTCTTCCCTTCGCTGACCGAAGGCTTTGGGCTGCCGCCACTCGAAGCCATGCACTTCGGCAAACCCGTGTTTCTGTCGCGCTTGACCAGCCTGCCCGAGGTGGGTGGCGCCTGGGCTGGCTACTTTGACAGCTTCGAGCCAAAGGCCATGCGCTGTTGCATAGAAACCGAGAGCCCTCGCCTGCTCGCCAACGCGAAATCCATCTGCGAACACGCCGCGCAGTTCACCTGGGATCGGGCGGCGCAGTCGTATTTGGCGATATATCGCCAATGGCTTCAAGGATCCGCGTCACCAGGTCAACCGCAGGAACATCGTTGACCCCGTTGGCGCCGTAAAGCCAGGTGGTTCGGTTTGCCGCGGTCAACCTGAATCGTGGCTCGCTGATACCGGCAAACAGTGTGACCACCGGTACGCGGGCGGTGTGTGCCACATGTAGCAGCCCACCGTCGGAGCACACCACCAGTGCACTGCGGCGCATGATCGCGTGCACCTCGCCCAGCGAATGCTGCGCAATGCGATCGATGATGGTGAATCCCGGATTGGCTGCCATGATCTGGTCGCGCATCGCCTTGCCGTTGTCCGATCCCACCAGCACCACCGGCCTGTCCAGGCCGCGAGCGCGCAGACCTTGCAAAACCTGCGGCCACTGCAGATACGTGCACCAGTCGCGCACACCGCCGATGGCCATCACGATCGCGTCACGCGGGATCTTCAAGCCCTCGACGCTGTCCTCTTCTTCCTCCGACGCCCACATGCTGGGGCAGGCCATTCGTTGGATCGCGTCTTCGCTCAGCGACAACCCCAGCAGCTGAACCATCCGGTAGTAAGCAAACAAGGTACGGTTGTGCTCTGGCCCCGTGTAGTAGCCATAGATGTTGGCAAATGGCACGTGACGGTAGTGCGCAAACTTCTCTTTCACCGAGCGCGAAGAGGCGCTGTGCAGAAGCACCAGGTCGTACGGCCCGGGCAGCTCAGCGGCGGTAGCACCGATGTTTGTGAAGACACGGTCCGATCGGTAAAGCTGCAGCAGGTGCGGATTGGTGAGTAAATCGATTCGTTCGACCTTGCCTCTCAACAGTTCGCGTGCTGCCAAGTCTGTCAGCGAGTCGCCCACCTGCGGCATGCCGTGGTGGATCCAGAGCACACGCCGGTGCACCGACAGGTCAATGCGCTCGCGCTCCAGATGCGCCTGCCCATGAAACAGGAAATTCAGCGAGCGCGACGCACGCCGGCGGGCCACGGCCCAAACCGAAATGCGCTTCGCGTAGGCATCCACCGATGAGGGAAGTGCTTGCGGAAATGGTGGTTGCCAGGTTTCCTGGGCATAGCGGAACACACGATCGGTCAGCACATTGGTCTCGAGTGGTAGATCACAAGCCATTCCCCGTGAACCTGGCAAGCGCAGATTTTAGTTTCAACCTGAGCCAGAGCTTGCGCTCCCGTGAGCCGTTGGCGAGCCGGCGCAAATGCAGCAAGCGCGCGGCTGTGTCGTACTGGCCGTAGCGAATCAACGCCTTGCACACCCCCAGCGACTGCGGGGTCAGCGCTGCGCCGCCCTGCAGGGACTCGACCGCCGTCGCAAGGAATTCGCTGAAGGCTTTATAGGCGGGCCGCAAAGCAGCGTCACGCGACGCCGCATCGCGGATGTTGCGCAGAAATTCGCCAAAGAAGTGGGAGCTAAGTGCCCTGGGCGCAAGCGTCCTCACGAAAGCCAGCAACTCTTCAGCACCCAGTACGCGCGGTAGGTGCTGCGCACCATGGAAGCCGAAGGCGTCGGCCTGTAGCAGGCCGTCTTCGACTGCAAAGCGGTTTGCCAGCGAGACCGGCGCGAAGCGGATGCCACGCCGCTCGAGCGCATCGCGGTACGTCCGGCAGATGGCCAGGTCCTCAGGATGCGATGGCGCAAAGTCGAGCTCTGCAAGCATGTCGATCAGGCGGCGCGAACGCAGCGAAAAGCCACCGTTGCCCACCGAGTAAGGCTCAGGGACGTGGCGCCAGGGTGCGCCAATGTAGTCGTACGTCAGGAAATCGGCACACCACGCATCGGGATTCAGCACGAAGCCATCCCATTGGATCACCAGCACATGAGAGGTTCTGATGTGAGGCCCAAGCGACTTGAGCATGAACTCGGAATAAGCCTCGATGCTGCGCAGCGGCTCGATCTCCACTCCGCGCACGCCTTCGGGCAGCTGCAGCGATTTAAGGGTGTCGTGATCAGCGCAGAACAGCACATCGCCGAATGACAGCTCACGCAGACTTCGCCGAATGGCCTGGAGTGCCCAAGGCGCGCGCTCAGTGCAATCGATGCAGCACAAGGTCACATCGGGCAGAAATTTTCTTTGTACGCGTTCGAGACGGGAGATGTTATCCAAGGTCGGTCGCGGTAGCCCTCAGCCAGATCTCGATGATAAGGTGAGGCTGCGGCTTGCGTTTGTAGAATTGCCGAGCACTTCGCCCCTTCTCCTTCGAACCAACTGACCTAGACATGACACGGCAAGACAAGCTCGCGCAGGCACCGCTGATGGACTGGCCGTCCGAGTCGTTCCTTGCCAAGTTCCGGCGTTGGCGTCGCGCAGTCAAAGCCCGCATGCCGTATGTACGACGGCGCAACTACACATTGTTGGCCACGAGGGAGCAAAAGTTCATCGACGACATCTTGCTGCGCTCGTGCCACAGCAATTCCGCGG
>NZ_JANOCG010000066.1:0-27204 GCF_031412075.1 Rhizobacter sp. | reverse complement strand
CAGCGACGCAACCTCGTGCGGCCCGGCTTTTTGCGCATGCTGGCCGACATCCTGCGCTTCAACAAACTCTCCACCCAGCTGGCCGAGCACGGCGCAGAAGCCTCACTGCAGCAACCCATTGGCGACTTTCTGGCCGAGCAGCGCTTCTCGGCCGAGTTCCGCGACTGGTACTTCCTGCCGATGATTGGCTGCATCTGGTCATGCCCGACCGATCAGATGCTGCGTTTTCCGATCGCCACCATGATCCGCTTCTGCCACAACCACGGCTTGCTGCAGGTGGCCAACCGTCCACGCTGGTTCACGGTGACCGGCGGCGCACGCAACTACGTGCACAAGATGCTGCCGCGCATCAGCGACGCCCGGCTCAACACCCCCGTGCGCAGCGTGCACCGCTCGTCGGCCGGCGTGTTGGTGCGCACCGACCGCAGCACCGAACACTTCGACGACGTGGTGATGGCTTGTCACAGCGACCAATCGCTGGCCTTGCTGGCCGACTCGACCCCCGCCGAGCGCGAGGTGCTGGGTGCCATTCGCTACCACCGCAACCGCGCGGTGCTGCACACCGATACCTCGGTGTTGCCCAAGCGTCCGTTGGCCTGGGCCGCCTGGAACTACGAGCGCGCCACCGACGGCCCGCGCGAGCAGGCCGCGGTGTGCCTGCACTACCTGATCAACCGGCTGCAGCCGCTGCCGTTCGACGAGCCGGTGATCGTCTCGCTGAACCCCGTGCGCGAGCCCAGGCCCGACTGTGTGCACGGTGAGTTCGACTACGCCCACCCGGTGTTCGACAGTGCGGCGATTGCCGCCCAGCAGCGCCTGCCCTCCTTGCAAGGGCAGGGCAGCACCTGGTTTTGTGGCGCCTGGACGCGTTATGGCTTCCATGAAGACGGGCTCATGTCAGGCCTGGCCGTGGCCGACGGCTTGCGCCGCCAGTGGGCGAACACCCCCGTGCGGGAGGCCGCGTGAACTCGCCGCAACCGGGGCCGCTGATCGGCACCGGCGTGGTTCGGCACACCCGGCTGCGCCCGGCGAACAACAGCTTCAGCTACCGCACCTACTTCCTGATGTTGCCGATGCGCAGCCTGCGCCTGAAAGCCTCCGGGGTGCTCAAGCGCAACCGTTTCGGGTTGATCAGCTTCTTCGACCGGGACCATGGCGATGGCCGCACCGACAGCCTGGCCTGGCTCGACGAACTGCTGCAACGCGAAGGCGTTCTGGACGCCACCGGCGAAGCCTGGCTGCACTGCTACCCGCGCGTTCTCGGCCACACCTTCAAGCCGGTGAGCTTCTGGTACTGCCACCGCGCCGACGACTCGCTCGCCGCCATCGTGGTCGAGGTCAACAACACCTTCGGCGAGCGCCACTGCTACCTGCTGCGCGGGCCCGAGCTCGCCTTCGGTGCCGAGCTGCGTGCCGACAAGGTGTTTCATGTTTCGCCCTTTTGCGACGTGAGCGGGAGCTACCGCTTCCGCTTCTTGCGCACCCATCTGCATCCACAAGCCGGCAGTGCACGTATCGATGCACAGCGAACGCTGGTGCGCATTGACCACGACGACGACGCCGGCCCACTGCTGCAAACCAGCGTGTCGGGCCACTTGGCACCGTTGACGGCGCAAAGCACACGGGCCGCCTTTTTTGGCATGCCGCTGATGACGGTTTTTGTCGTCGCGCGCATCCATTGGCAGGCGCTCCGGTTGTGGGTCAAGAACGTGCCGTTCTTTCGCAAACCCGAGCCCCCCAAGGCCTTCATCACCCGATAACCGGACAGCAGGACTCGCCCCGATGAACCCCACCAGCACCCAAGCCAGCTACAGCACTGCCGCCGTGCCCGAAGGCGCGCCCGCCGCAGCGCGCGCCGTCTTCCGCCTGCTCAAGAACTTGAAGCACGGCACGCTCGACGTGCAGTTGCCCGACGGCAGCCACACCCGCTTCGGCTCACCCACCAGCGGCGAGCTGCGCGCGGCCATTCGCCTGCGCAACTGGAACGTGTGTGGCGCAGCGCTGAAGTCGGGTGACATTGGCTTTGCCGAAAGTTTCATCGCCGGCGAATGGACCACACCCGACCTGGCCACCTTGCTCAAGCTCTTCATCGCCAACCGCGACGAGATCGAGACCGTGGTCTACGGCACCTGGTGGGGCTCGCTGCTGTACCGCGCCAAACATCTGTTCAACCGCAACTCGCGCAGCGGCAGCAAGAAGAACATCCACGCCCACTACGACCTGGGCAACGAGTTCTATCGCCTGTGGCTCGACCCGACGATGAACTATTCCAGCGCCTGGTTCGAGGGCGATCGACAGGGCAACCTGGTCGATGCCCAATGGGCCAAGGTGCGCCGTGCGCTGAAAGAATGTGATGTGAAGGCCGGCGACCGCGTGCTGGAGATCGGTTGTGGCTGGGGCGCTTTGGCCGAATGTGCCGCGCGCGAGTTGGATGCCAGCGTCACCGGCGTCACGCTCTCCAATGAGCAGCTGGCCTGGGGCCAGGATCGTTTGAAGCGCGCCAACCTGCAAGGCGAGTTGCGCTACCAGGACTACCGCGACATCGACGATGGCCCGTTCGACGCCATCGCCTCGATCGAGATGTTCGAGGCTGTGGGCCGCGAATATTGGCCGGGCTTCTTCGAGACACTCAAACAGCAGCTCAAGCCGGGCGGCAAGGCCTGCATCCAGAGCATCACCATCCGCGACGATTTGTTCGAGCGCTACGTGAAGTCGACCGATTTCATCCAGCAGTACATCTTCCCGGGCGGCCTCTTGCCCAGCCCCAGCGCCTTCCGCGAAGCGGCGGCCAAAGCGGGCTTGAAGATCGTCAACGAACTCTCCTTCGGCGAAGACTATGCCGAGACGCTCAAGCGCTGGCGCGAGAGCTTCCTTGCGCAAGACGCGCGTGTACGCCGCCTGGGCTTCGACACCCGCTTCATGCGCATCTGGGAGTTCTATCTCGGCTACTGCGAAGCGGCCTTCGCCACCGGCAACACCGGCGTCATGCAGTTCACGCTGCAGCGCGACTGAACGGCGATGAACACGCTCTCGCGTCGCAGCACCTTGGTCGCACTGGCCTGCCTGCCGCTGGGCGCACTCGCCCAGACCACGCCACCCAGCGAGTTGAGCGCCTTGCCCGGCGCGCGCCTGCTGGGCCAGGGCCGACTGACCTTTCTCGGCCTGAGTGTCTACAGCGCCAGGCTCTGGGTCACCGACGGCTTCAAGCCCGACAACTTCATCAACCACCCGGTGGCGCTCGAGCTCGAATACGCCCGCTCGCTGGTCGGCTCGCTGATCGCCGAACGTTCGTTGACCGAGATGAAACGTGTCGGTGACGTTCCTGCCGACAAGGCCGAGCTCTGGCTCGCCGCCATGACGAAAACCTTCCCCGACGTGAACAAGGGCGACCGCATCACCGGCCTGTACCTGCCCGGGGAAGGCATGCGCTTTTTCTTCAACGGCAAGCCACGCGGCGACATCCTCGACCCTGCCTTTGCCCGTTTGTTCACCGGCATCTGGTTGTCACCGCGCACGTCTGAGCCCAAGCTGCGACTAGCCTTGTTGGGCAGCGCATGAGCCCCGCCCGGCCGCCCGCAGGGGCTCATTCCCGCTCGGCGGGACCGCACGAAGTGCGCAGGGTGCTCAGATGAGTGCAGCCCTCGCGCCCACCTGGTCAGGCCGCTGGCGCCATGGCCTGAGCTACGGCGCGCCGGGCTTCCCGCTTGCCTTTGTCGCGCTGCCCTTGTATGTGGTGCTGCCCAACCACTATGCGGCGGAGTTCGGTGTGCCGCTGGCCCTGCTGGGTGCGGTGCTGCTGGGTGCGAGGTTGCTGGACGCCCTGGTCGACCCGTTCATCGGCCGCTGGGCCGACGCCCTGCTCGACGAGTCGATGATGAAAGCCTGGGCCGTTGTGGCCGGGGCCGCCGTGGTGCTCGCGCTCGGCTTTCGCGGCCTCTTCTTTCCACCGGTCGCACAAGGCAACACCACCGCTTTATTGATCTGGTGTGCGGCGCTGCTGGCCGTGACCTACCTGAGCTACAGCGTCATCACGGTGATCCACCAAGCCTGGGGTGCCCGCCTGGGCGGCGACGAGGCACAACGCGCCCGCATCGTGGCCTGGCGCGAAGGCCTGGCGCTGTGCGGCGTGCTGGTCGCGAGTGTCTTGCCGTCGGTGGCGGGTTTGAGCATCACCACGGTGGCCTTCGGCGTCGCCCTGGCCGTGGGCGTGCTGATGCTGCGCGGCGCACCGCAGCCACGTGTGCCCCTTCGTGTCACGCTGCCATCGTTGCGCCTGCCCTTGCAGACACCGGCCTTTCGCCGCCTGCTCGCGATCTACCTGCTCAACGGCATTGCGAGCGCGGTGCCGGCGACGCTGGTGCTGTTTTTCATCCGCGACCGGCTGCAGGCCCCGAGCCACGAGCCGCTGTTTCTGGCGAGCTACTTCGCCGCCGCCGCGCTGTCGATCCCGGTGTGGGTGCGCATCGTCGGGCGATTCGGCCTGGCGCGCAGCTGGCTTGCCGGCATGTTGCTGGCCATCGCCGTCTTCGCCTGGGCGGCAGCGCTCGGCGCGGGTGATGTGGTGGCCTACACCATCGTCTGTGTGCTGAGCGGTGTGGCGCTCGGCGCCGACCTCAGCCTGCCGGCCGCGCTGCTCGCGGGCGTGATTCAAACCGCAGGCCACAGCGGCCGCGCCGAGGGCTCGTACTTCGGCTGGTGGAACTTCGCCACCAAGCTCAATCTCGCGCTCGCCGCCGGTGTGGCCTTGCCGGCCTTGCAGTGGTTCGGCTACGCCCCCGGCAGCCAGAGCGTGCAGGCACTCGGCGCGCTGACCATCGCTTATTGCGTCTTGCCCTGTGTGCTCAAGCTCGGCGCTGCCGGCTTGTTGTGGGCTCAATGGATCAAGGGAACACCATGAAAAAACTGCTCTGCGCCGTCGCCATCGCCCTCACGCTGGGGGCCTGCGCCTCGCCCACCCCGGCCGACTACGCGGCCGAAAAGCCCGTGCTCGACCTGCAGCGCTATTTCAATGGCGACATCACCGCACACGGCATCTTCACCGACCGTTCTGGCAAGGTGGTGCGGCGTTTCACCGTGCTGATGAAATGCCAGTGGACGGGCGACGAAGGTGTGCTCGACGAAGCCTTCACCTACAGCGACGGCAAGACCGATCGCCGTGTGTGGAAGCTGAAGAAGCTGCCCGGCGGCAAGTACACCGGCACGGCCGGCGACGTGGTCGGCACGGCACAAGGCCAGGCCTCGGGCAACGCCTTCCAGTGGGCCTACACGCTCAAGCTGCCGGTCGACGACAAGACCTACGAAGTGCAGTTCGACGACTGGATGTACCTGATCGACGAACGTGTGATGCTGAACAAGGCGGTGATGAGCAAGTTCGGCGTCCGTCTCGGCGAAGTCACGCTGTCGTTCACCAAGAATTGACATGTCGCTCAACCCCCGCATCACCGACTGGAAGGGCCGGGTCGTCTGGCTGGTCGGCGCCTCGACCGGCATCGGCCGCGCCACCGCCGAGCTCTTGCACAAACAAGGCGCGCAGGTGGTGGTGTCGGCACGCAACACCGCCGCCTTGCAGGCCTTCGAGACGGCCCACCCCGGCAGCCTGGGTCTGGCATTCGACGCCACCGACCGCGCCGCCTTCGAGCGCGCCGCACAGGTGATCGTGGCGCAGTTCGGTCGCATCGACCTCGCGCTCTACTGCGCCGGCTACTACAAGGCCATGCGTGCGACCCAGTTCGACTTGAAAGAGGCGCTGCGCCACCAGGAAGTGAACTACGTCGGCGCCTTGCACATGCTCGACGCCGTGTTGCCGGTGCTGCTGCGGCAAAAGGCGGGGCACATCAGCCTGGTCTCGAGCGTGGCAGGCTACCGTGGCCTGCCCAATTCGCTGGCCTACGGACCGACCAAGGCGGCGCTGATCAACCTCGCGCAAACTCTCTACATGGACCTGCAACCCCAAGGCATCGGCACCTCCGTCATCAACCCCGGCTTCGTCGAGACGCCGCTCACGGCGCAAAACGAATTCACCATGCCCGCGTTGCTGACACCCGAGCAGGCCGCGCAAGAGATGCTCAAGGGCTGGGCGCAGGGCCGGTTCGAAATTCATTTCCCCAAACGTTTCACGCTGTGGCTGAAGGCGCTGACGCATGTGAGCGACGGGCTGTACTTTCGTGCCATCCGCCGGAGCACCGGCCTGTGACGGGGCCACGTTGTTCCGACCCGCGCGTGGCGCGCATCGTCACGCTGTTCGAGCAGTTGAAGCCGGCCGACATCGATCGGCTGGGTGAGTTCTACACGACCAACGCGCTCTTCAAAGACCCGTTCAACGAAGTGCAAGGCCTGGCGGCGGTGCAGGGCGTGTTTCGCCACATGTACCAGTCGCTGCACGAGCCGCGCTTCGTGGTGCGCGACATCATCGTGCAAGGCGAGCAGTGTTTTCTGAGCTGGGACTTCCTGTTTCGCTTCAAGCGATTCAACGACGAGCTGCAGACCGTGCGTGGCGGCTCGCAGCTGCAGCTCGACCCGATCGGCCTCATCACGCTGCACCGCGACTACTGGGATGCGGCCGAAGAGTTGTACGAAAAACTGCCGCTGATCGGCGGCCTGATGCGCTGGCTCAAAAAGCGCGCCAACAGCTGAGCGCTGGTTTGAACGCTTACTTGAACGTCACCGACACCGGTGCCGCGCCAGGCAAGCCTACGTAGTTGACCGAAGCGCCCGCACCCGCCTTCGGCGGCAACAGCGGCGAAAACGAACCCAGGCTGATGAGGTCGCCGGGCTTCATCGCTCGGCCTTCCTTGGCCAGCGCCTCGGCCAGCCACACCACCGCGTTGAGCGGGTGGCCCAGGATGTCGCTGCCCTTGCCGCGCGCCAGCTCGGTGCCTTTGTCGTCGGACAGCACCACCACCATGTCGCGCAGCGCGTCGAGCATCGCGTAACGCTCGGCGCGGTAGGGCGGCAGCTCGATCGGCTGGCCCATCACGCCCATGCGGGCGCCGACGTTGATGGCGCTGATGGCCGGGCCGTTGAGCTTGGGCGGTGCCTGCACCACCAGGTCGGGCAACTCGATCAGCGGAATGATCTGGTCGATGGCCTCCAGCACCTCGGCCGGCGTTTTGGCCTGGTTGATGGCCTCGCTCTTCACACGCACCAGCAGGTCGGCCTCGTACAGCGGGCGGGCACCAAAGCCGGCCTCCACCGTGGCGCCGTTGGGCAGCAGCATGCCTTCGTACAACACACCCCACACCGGCCGGTCGTAGTTGAAGCGCTTTTGCACCGCCGGGTTGGTGAGCCCGGCCTTGTAACCCACCACCGCGCCATACCGCAGGGCCAGCAAGCCGTTGAGCTTGGTGCGGGTGCAGGCGCCATCGGCTTCATTCAGGCCCTCGGGATTGACGGCGGGTGTCTTGGCGACGAAGGCGTCATACAAGGCCACCGCTTGCGCGTCGGTCAGGCATTCGGCGTGGGCCAGGGACAGCGCGGCCAACAGCGTGGCGGCGAACGTCGAGCGCAACAGGATCATCACAAACCTCCTTCGAGTGTCTACTTGAGCCAACCCTTGCGGTAAAAGTACCAGAAGGGCGAAATGATGCTGATGAACATCAGGCTCAGCGCGAGCGGGTAGCCGAAGCGCCACTCGATCTCGGGCATGGCCTTGAAGTTCATGCCGTAGATGCTGGCGATCAGCGTGGGTGGCAACAAGGCCACGCTCGCCACCGAGAAGATCTTGATGATCTTGTTCTGGTTGATGTTGATGAAACCGACCGTCGCATCGAGCAAGAAGTTGATCTTGTCGAACAGGAAGGCGGTGTGGCTGTCGAGCGAGTCGATGTCGCGCAGGATCTGCCGCGCTTCTTCGAACTGCTCGGCATTGAGCATGCGGCTGCGCATCATGAAGCTCACCGCGCGGCGCGTGTCCATCACGTTGCGGCGAATGCGCCCGTTCAAGTCTTCCTCGCGCGCAATCGCCGCCAGCGCCTGGCCGGCGGCCTGGTCGTTGACTTCCTGCTTGAGCACACGCGCGCTCACCTTCTCGAGGTTGTCGTAGATGCCTTCGAGGGCGTCGGCGCTGTACTCGGCGTCGGCGTCATAAAGCTTGAGCAGCACGTCCTTGGCGTCTTCGATCAGCGCCGGGATGCGCCTTGCGCGCAGACGCAGCAGCCGAAACACCGGCAGGTCTTCGCCGTGGATCGAGAACAGCACCTTGTTGTAGAGGATGAAGGCCACCCGCACGTTGCGCGGGGTTTCGTCGTCGTCGATCAGGAAGTCGGAGCGGATGTGCAGCTCACCGTTGTCTTCTTCGTAGAAGCGGGCCGACTCTTCCAGGTCGTCGTCGACCACGTCTTCGGGGATGCTGACGCCGAAGTGCTGCGCGATCCAGCTTTTTTCTTCGGGTGTGGGCGACTCCAGGTCGACCCACACCGGGTGCACGTTGGCCAGTGCGCCCGGGCTTTCGATTTCTTCTTGAAACAGCCGGCCATTGACCAGCGTGAACACATTCAGCATGCAGGGGCGCTCCGACGGGGCCAGGAAGGAAGGGACGGGCTAACGTGAGTACCGCCTCGCCCCGTGGCCCGCAGGCGCATCAGCGCCGCAAAGCTGTGTCAGAGCGGACGGTCACCGAGGGTGACTGCTGTCCATATGCGTGAATCGCACTCCGTGAATGAAACCGCCGAATTATCACACCCGCCCAAAAGCGCGAGCAAGCCGCCAACAGCCCCGACAAAGTGGCGCCGCGGGGGAGCGGTCTGCAGCCGGCAGGGGCCTGGCGCAAGAAGGCCTCAAACCGTGAAGAACCGACGACTTTTTGAGGTGAAACAAGCTCTGCCCAAAACAACCTGCTGCCAGCGTTGTCACTCGCTTGTCACACCGCCTTTTCAGGCGCACACTGGTTTCAACGAACCCCCGGTTCCACCCCTCTTCTCTCCCTCTCCTCCTCCCCGCCTCTCCCGCTTCCCCCACCCCCTGCGAAAGGAGCCCTCATGAATTTGACGATCAGCGGCCATCACCTCGAAGTGACCCCGGCCTTGCGTGAGTACGTGCTTACCAAGCTAGATCGCGTCACCCGTCATTTCGACCAAGTCGTAGACATCAATGTGCTGCTGTCGGTAGAGAAGCTGAAGGAAAAGGAACGAAGGCAGAAAGCCGAGGTCACTTTGCATGTGAAAGGCAAAGACATCTTCGTGGAGAACTCTCATGAAGACCTTTATGCCGCCATCGACCAGCTGATGGACAAGCTGGATCGGCAAGTTTGTCGCCACAAAGACAAACTGCAAGACCACCATCATGTGGCAGCCAAGCGCCTCGACGCCACGCTCTGAGCTGGCTGCCTCTTGGTGCACGAAGCGGCCTGTGGGCCGCTTTTTTTCACGCCCGGCGCGACAGCTCCTTCAAATGCGGGGCCGTATTCGTTGCTGCGACTCAGCAGCACGTGCACAATTCCTCGCACTGCCCGGGCACCGGTCTAGCCCGGGCGCGAGGCGCGTTTTTATAATCGCACCTTCAGTCACCAATCAGACCATGCCTCACCAAGGCCAGAGCGTGACCTGCAGATGAACCGACTCTCCGCCATCCTGCCCCTCAGCAACGTGCTCGTTGATGTCGAGGCCACCAGCAAAAAGCGCGCGTTCGAGCACGCGGGCCTGGTCTTTGAAAACCAGCACGCCATCGCGCGGGCCACGGTGACCGACAACCTCTTTGCCCGCGAACGCCTCGGCTCCACCGGCCTCGGGCACGGGGTGGCCATTCCGCATGGCCGCATCAAGGGCCTGAAGAACCCGCTGGCCGCCGTGGTGCGCGTGCAGCAGCCCATTCCGTTTGATGCGCCCGACGACGAGTCGGTCAGCCTGCTGATCTTTTTGCTGGTACCCGAGGCGGCAACGCAGCGGCACCTCGAAATCCTGTCCGAGATCGCCGAGATGCTCAGCGACCGTGAGTTGCGTGAGCGCCTCAAGACAGAAACCAGCGCCGCCAAGGTGCACGAGCTCATCTCCAACTGGGAACCGTTGAAGTCGGTCGCATGAAAGCTGCGATCACCGCTGCGGGCCGAGCGCCGGGCCGCTCCCAAGCCGGCTCGCCTCCCCTCGGGGGACAGCCTGACGTATCCGTCGGGCCAGGGGCTCGATGAAGCCCTCAGTCATTAGCGCGGAAGCGCTGTTCGAAGAGCACCGTCCCGCGCTTCGCTGGGAGTGGGTTGCAGGGCACGCCCACCCCGAACGTCGTTTTGATGAAGCTGCGGTGCGCAACGCACAGTCGGCCGCCGACCTGGTCGGCTACCTCAACTACATCCACCCTTATCGCGTGCAGATCGTCGGCCGGCGTGAGGTGGCCTACCTGCAAGATTCCTCGCCCGAAGACCAGGAAAGGCGCATTCAGCGCATCGTGACGCTGGAGCCCCCGGTCGTCATCGTGGCCGACAACCAGACCCCGCCCGACAAGCTGGTGGCCCTGTGCGACCGCGCCGATATTCCGCTCTTCGTCACCGACGGCTCGGCCGGCCACGTGATCGACGTGGTGCGCGGCTACTTGGCCCAGCTGTTTGCCGAGCGCACCACGCGCCACGGCGTGTTTATGGACATTCTGGGCGTGGGCGTGCTGCTCACCGGCGAATCGGGCCTGGGCAAGAGCGAACTCGGGCTGGAACTCATCTCGCGCGGCCACGGCCTGGTGGCCGACGACGCGGTGGACCTCTACCGCATCTCACAAACCGCCATCGAAGGCCGCTGCCCCGAGTTGTTGATGAACCTGCTCGAAGTGCGCGGCATCGGCCTGCTCGATATCAAGTCGATCTTTGGCGAGACGGCGGTGCGCCGCAAGATGCGGCTCAAGCTGATCGTGCACCTGGTGCGCAAAGAAACGCTGGAGCGCGATTTTGAGCGCCTGCCCTACGAGCCGCTGAACGAAGACGTGCTCAACATCCCGGTTCGCAAAGTGGTGATCGCGGTGGACGCCGGCCGCAACTTGGCCGTGCTGGTCGAGGCCGCCGTGCGCAACACCATCTTGCAGCTGCGCGGCATCGACACTTACCGCGAATTCATCGAGCGCCACCAAAAGGCCATGCAAAAGCCAGAGTAGCTCGGCGGCTACTTCGTCTTGTACTGGCAGTCTTTCTTGGTGCAGACGGCGTACAGCGACAGCGCGTGGTCTTGAAGTTCGAAGCCCCGCGCATGCGCCACGGCGTTTTGCCGCTTCTCGATCTCGGCGTCGTAGAACTCCTCGACACGCCCGCAGTCGATGCAGACCAGGTGGTCGTGGTGTTTGCCTTCGTTGAGCTCGAACACCGCCTTGCCCGACTCGAAGTGGTTGCGCGACAAGATGCCCGCCTGCTCAAACTGCATCAGCACCCGGTAGACGGTGGCCAGGCCAATGTCGGCGCCTTCGGTGAGCAAGGCCTTGAACACGTCTTCGGCCGTCATGTGGCGCTGGCTGGCGTGTTGAAACACGTCGAGGATCTTGATGCGCGGCAACGTGGCCTTCAGGCCACTGCTCTTCAGGTCATCGGCATTGGACATGGCAGGGGTTCTCGGCGTGGGGCACAGCGGGCGGGCTGGGGGTCAGCCGCTAGAATCGTTGAATCATATCGAGGTTGGCGCGCAGCAGCGCGCGCTCTCACACCACCATGCGCTTCTCTGTCTCGTGTACTGCCGGCTTGTTTGCCGCCACCTTGTTGAGCGCTTGCGGTTCGCTGCAATCGAGCGACAACTTTCTCGGCTTCATCACACCCTACCGTGTGGAAGTGGTGCAAGGCAATGTGCTGACCAAGGAGCAGGTCGCCTTGGTCAAGCCGGGCCAGACCCGCGCCCAGGTGCGCGACGTGCTGGGCTCGCCATTGCTCACCGACACCTTCCACGCCGACCGCTGGGACTACGTCTTCACCATCCGCCGCCAGGGCGCCGAGCCGCAACAGCGCAAGGTGCTGGTGCTGTTCGAGGGCGACAAGCTCAAGAGCATCAGCGCACAAGACCTGCCGTCCGAGCGCGATTTTGTGGCGTCGATCGACACCGCCAAGCGCCGCGGCAAGCCGCCATCGCTGGCGCTGACGCCCGAAGAAATCAAGGCCTTGCCGGTGCCGCCCAAGCCGGAAGCCGCCGCCTCGGCCCCGGAGGCCCCGCTGCGCAACTACCCGCCGCTGGAGCCGCGCTCGTGAGTGGTCCAATCCGTGTGGCCATCGCCGGCGCTTCGGGCCGCATGGGCCACATGCTGATCGAAGCGGTGACCACGTCGGACGATTGCGTGCTGGCCGGCGCGCTAGACATCGCCGGCAGCCCGGCGCTGGGCCAGGATGCCGCGGCCTTTCTCGGCCGCACGAGCGGCGTGCACATCAGCGCCGACCTGAAGAGCGGCCTGGCCAATGCGCAGGTGCTGATCGACTTCACCCGCCCCGAAGGCACCATGGCCCACCTGGCCGCTTGCCGCGAGCTGGGCGTCAAGCTGGTGATCGGCACCACCGGTTTCACTGAGTCGCAAAAGAAAGAGATTGCCGCGCAGGCCGAGCACATGGCCATCATGATGGCTCCCAACATGAGCGTTGGTGTGAACGTGGTGATGCGCCTGCTCGATGTGGCCGCGCGGGCGCTGAACCAGGGTTATGACGTCGAGGTGATCGAAGCCCACCACCGCCACAAGGTCGATGCCCCGAGCGGCACCGCACTCGCGATGGGCGAGGTGGTGGCCAAGGCCCTGGGACGCGACTTGAAAGAATGTGCCGTCTACGGCCGTGAAGGTGTCACCGGCGCGCGCGACCCGTCGACCATCGGGTTCGCCACCATCCGTGGTGGCAGCGTGATTGGTGACCACACCGTGCTCTTCGCCGGCATCGCCGAGCGCATCGAGATCACGCATAAGAGCGACAGCCGCGCGGGCTACGCGCAGGGCAGCCTGCGTGCGGCGCGCTTCCTCAGCGACCGCAGCACCGGCCTGTTCAACATGAACGACGTGCTGGGTTTTGCCTGAAAGCATGAGCAGCTTCGTCCAGTTCTGGCAACAGGGGGACGCGATCACGCGCGGCGTGGCGGCCTTGCTCTTGCTCATGTCCATCAGCGCGTGGGTTCTGATCTTCTGGAAGGGCTGGCTGCTGGGGCGTGTGCGCAGCGACATCGCGCGTGCCGTGCCGGCCTTCTGGTCGGCGCCCACACTCGCCGGCGGGCGCGACCAACTCGCCGCCTTCGACCGTGAAGGTGTGCTGCGCCCCTTGCTCGCTGCCGCCACCAGCGAGCCCAGCGGCGGCACGCTCGAGTCACGCGGCCACCTCAGCTCCCAACTCACGCGCCGCCTGCGCGACGCGCTGCACCGTGTGCTCACCCAGCTGCAGTTTGGCCAGGTGGTGTTGGCCTCGATCGGCAGCACCGCGCCCTTCATCGGCCTGTTCGGCACGGTCTGGGGCATCTACCACGCGCTGCTGAGCATCTCGGCCGCCGGCAGCATCACCATCGACCGGGTCTCCGGCCCGGTGGGTGAGGCGCTGGTGATGACGGCCGCCGGCCTGGCGGTGGCGATTCCCGCGGTGCTGGCCTACAACATCTTCAACAAGCGTGTGGCCGCCTGCGAAGCCGAGCTCGAGGGTTTTGCCCACGACCTGCGCGAGATGCTGGTCGACGACCACGGCGCCCAGCCCACCGCAAGCTGACATGGCCTTCGGTCGTCTTGAACGCAGCTCGGCGCCCCCGCCGATGAGCGACATCAACATGACGCCGCTGATCGACGTGATGCTGGTGTTGCTGGTCATCTTCATGATCACCGCGCCGTTGATGAGCGCCAGCCTCAAGCTCGACCTCCCGCAAACCGAAGCCGCCACGGCCAGCGACGTGCCCGACTTCGTGGCCGTGGCCATCGACCCGAAAGGCCAGCTCTACCTCGCCGACCAACCCATCGCCGCCGATGTGTTCGCGCAGCGCATGGCCCAGGCGGCCAAGAAAAATCCGCAGACCGAGGTGCAGCTGCGCGCCGACAAGACCGTGCCCTACGGTCGTGTCGCCGAGCTGATCGGTGTGGTGCAAAAGGCGGGGCTCAGCCGCATCGGTTTTGTGGCCGAGCCCGCCCCTGCAGCCAAGGCTCCTTAAGCCACTTCGCGGCGCAGCGCCTGCGCCGCTTCCACCATGTGCCGCAACGCGCCGCGTGTCTCTTCCCAACCGCGCGTCTTCAAGCCGCAGTCGGGGTTGACCCACAAGCGCTCGTCGGGGATCACCTCGCGCGCCTTGCGCAGCAGCGCCAGCATCTCCTGCGCATCGGGCACCCGCGGCGAATGGATGTCATACACACCTGGGCCGATCTCGTTCGGGTAGGCAAACTCGCCAAAACCACGCAACAGCTCCATCTGCGAGCGCGAGGTTTCGATGGTGATCACGTCAGCGTCCATCGCCGCGATCGAGGGCAGGATGTCGTTGAACTCCGAGTAGCACATGTGGGTGTGGATCTGCGTGTCGTCGCGCACACCGCTGGCGCTCACACGGAAAGCACGTGCCGCCCAGTCGAGGTAGGCCGCCCAGTCGGCGCGGCGCAGCGGCAGGCCTTCGCGGAAAGCCGGCTCGTCGATCTGGATCACCGCAATGCCGGCGGCCTCCAGGTCGACCACCTCATCACGCAGGGCCAATGCCAGTTGCAACGCCACCTGCTCACGCGGCAGGTCGTCGCGCACAAACGACCACTGCAACATCGTCACCGGGCCGGTCAGCATGCCTTTCATCCAGCGTGGCGTGAGGCTTTGCGCGTAGCGTGTCCACTCGACCGTCATCGCCACCGGCCGCGCCACGTCGCCGTAGATGATGGGCGGCTTGACGCAGCGTGAACCATAGCTCTGCACCCAGCCGTTGTCGGTGAAGGCGTAACCGCTCAACTGCTCGCCGAAGTACTCGACCATGTCGTTGCGCTCGGCTTCGCCGTGCACCAGCACGTCCAGCCCCAACTCTTCTTGCTCACGCACGGCCTGGGTGATGGCCTGCTGCATCTGCTCGCGGTAGAGCGGCTCACGCAGTTCGCCGCGCTTGAAGCGTGCCCGCGCGACACGAATCTCGTTGGTCTGCGGAAAAGACCCGATGGTGGTGGTGGGAAACGGCGGCAGCGCCAGGCGCTTGCGCTGTTGCACGCTGCGCTGGGCATACACCTGGTCGCGGCACGCGTCGGCCGCGCTCAGTGCCGCCACCCGCGCGCGCACGGCGGGCTGGTTCACCTGCGGGCTCTGGCGGCGGGTGGTCTGCGCGGCATCGCTCGCGTCCAGCGCCTTCGCCTCGGCGGCATCACCATCGAGCAGCGCACGCTTGAGCGTGCCCAGCTCGCCGAGCTTTTGCACCGCAAACGCCAGCCAGCCGCGCACCGGGTTGTTGAGACGCAGCTCCACCGACGCATCCACTGGGCAGTGCAACAGCGAGCAGCTCGGTGCCAACCACAGCCGGTGGCCCCAGTGCGCATGCAGCGGCTTGAGCTGCGCCAGCACCGCGCGCAGATCGGCACGCCAGATGTTGCGGCCGTCGATCACACCGGCTGACAGCACCTTGTTGCGCGGCCAGTGTTGCAGCGCGGCCGCCGCCTGCTTCGGCGCACGCACCAGGTCGAGGTGCAGGCCCTGCACCGGCAGCGTGGCCAGCAGCGGCAGGTGGCGCTCCACCGATTCGAAGTAGGTGGTCAGCATCACATGCAGGTGCGGCTGGGCGATGGCGTCGTAGGCGCCCTTGAGCGACTGCAGCCACGCATCCGGCAGGTCGAGCGCCAGCACCGGCTCGTCGATCTGCACCCAACTGACGGCACGCGCTTCCAGCAACTTCAGCAGCTCGGCATACACCGGCAGCAAGCGCGGCAGCAGCGCGAGCTTGGCCTGCACTTCGTCGACGCCCGCCGGCAGGTCGCGGATCTTGGCGAGCCACAGGAAGGTGAGCGGCCCGATGAGCACCGGCTTGGGCGTGAAGCTGCGGTGCTCGACCTCGCGCACCACGTCGAGCAGCGGCTGCGCGTGCAGGCTGAACTGCTGGTCAACCGACAGCTCGGGCACCAGGTAGTGGTAGTTGGTATCGAACCACTTGGTCATCTCCATCGCACCTTGGGCTGGGTTGCCACGCGCCAGCTCGAAGTACTGCGCCAGGCTCAACTGGCCCGGCGTGAAGCCGAAGCGCGCCGGCACCGCGCCGAACATGACCGTGTGGTCGAGCATCACGTCATAGAGCGAGAAGTCACCGGCGGTCGCGAAGTTAAGCCCCGCATGGCGCTGCGCCAGCCAGTGGCGGGCGCGCAGGTCTTGCGCCACCTGCGGCAACACGTCGGGCTGCGACTCGCCGCGCCAGTGGCGCTCGAGGGCGAACTTGAGCTCGCGGTGTGCGCCGATGCGCGGGAAGCCCAGGGTGTGCGTTTTCATTCGTCGGTCTCATTCGAAGATAAGTCGGCTGATGCTAGGCACGCATACCCTATGATTCAAGCGAAAGAATTTCACAACTCTGTTGAATCTCATTCATACCAATGCCTTCTGCCCTTGAACTGCGCCACCTGCGCACCCTGGCCGTGCTGATGGAAGCGCCCTCCTTGAGCGCGGCGGCCGAGCGCCTGCACCTCACCCAATCGGCGCTGTCGCACCAGTTGAAGCTGCTGGAAGGCATTTACGAGCTGGAGCTGCTGGAGCGCCGCACCCAGCCCGTGCGGCTCACGCCCGCCGGCCTGCGCTTGGCCCAACTGGGCGAGCAGGTGAATGCCGCGGTGCAGCTGGCCGAGCGCGACCTCGCCAACATGGCCGGTGGCAGCGCCGGGCCGTTGCGCATTGCGGTGGAGTGCCACACCTGCTTCGACTGGTTGATGCCAGCGATGGACGCGTTTCGCCCGCAGTGGCCCGAGGTGGAGTTGGACATCGTGTCGGGCTTTCACGCCGACCCGGTGGGCCTGGTGGTGAGCGACCGCGCCGAGCTGGCCATCACGTCTGAAGTGGACGACAGCGCGGGCGTGGAGTTCACGCCGCTGTTCCAGTATCCGATGGTGGCGGTGATGGCGAACGACCACCGGCTCACCGCACGATCGCACCTCACGCCGCGCGACTTTGCCGACGAGACGCTGATCCACTACCCGGTGCCCGATGCGCTGCTCGACATCATGCGGGTGCTCACGCCAGCCGGTGTGAACCCGCGCCGCCGCACCTCGGAGCTCACGGTGGCCATCCTGCAGCTGGTGGCCAGCCGGCGTGGCATTGCCGTGTTGCCGAGCTGGAGCGTGCAGCCGTATGTGGATCGTGGCTACGTGAGCACGCGCCCGGTGGGCAAACGCGGCCTCACCTCACGGCTGCACGCCGCAGGCAAGGCCGGCTTGTCACAAAGGCCCTACGTGCGGGCCTTTGTCGAGACGCTCAAGGACACCAGTTTCAAGCTGCTGCCTGACGTGTCTGTTCTGGTGTGACACCCAGTCACTTGATCTGGTTGTAGTTCACCGGCACGAACTGATAGCCCTTGCCGTCGACACGCAGATGGCCAATGCCGGGGAAGGGCAGGTGCGCGCTGCCGATCCAGTAGCCGTTCTTTGCGGCGTCGGCAAAAGCTTTCTTGCGTTGCACCGCAGCCGCCTTGGAATCGGTGTCGAACTGGATGGTCACCGAGGGCTTGGGGAACTGCACCGCCGCCACGTGCATCAGGTCGCCCCACAGCACCAGTTTTTCGCCCTTCGATTCGATCGAGTAGATCGCATGCCCTGGGGTGTGGCCGTAGGTGGCGAGGGCTTTCACGCCGGGCACGATCTCGGTATCGCCCTCGAAGGCTTTCAACTTGCCGGCACTCACGTAAGGGTTGAGCGTCACCTGCGCGCCCTGGAAGAACATCTTCATCTCCTTCGGCGCCTTCTCCAGGTTGGCGGCACTGAGCCAGAAGTCGGCGTCGTGCTTGTCGGCGTAGACGGTGGCGTTCGGGAAGGCGATCTTGCCGTCCTGAATCAGCCCCCCAATGTGGTCACCGTGCATGTGGGTGATGACCACCGCGTCCACTTGGTCGGGCTGGTAGCCAGCGGCCTTGAGGTTGGCGTGCAGCTGGTCGAACCCGGGGCCGAACAGTTTGGCCGCGCCAGCATCCACCAGCACCAGCTTGCTGCCGGTGTTGATGAGATAGGCGTTGACAGAGGTCGGCACCACCTCGGTCTGGAACGAGCGCTTGAGCAGCGCCCTCACTTCAGCCGGCGTGGTGTTGGTCAGCAGCTTGTTGGCCTCCAGCGGCAAGATGCCGTCGAGCAGCGCGGTGACTTCAAAGTCGCCCAGCATCATGCGGTAGTAGCCCGGGGCCTGGGTCTTGACCTGCGGGGCGGCGGCGTGGGCTGCAGCGGCCAGCAACAGGCCACCAGCCAACATGGCGAAGGCGTGGCGAAGCGAGTGGGTGAAGGTCATGAAGGTGTGTCCCTTGTGTGTTGTGGATGCCGGAGGGCGCCAAGCTTAAAGGCAGGCCTGGCTCGGCGCGCGCTCATCCGCTGCAGCCCCATTGCCGGCAGGGCCAAGCGACATCAGGCGCATGAATTGCTCGGCAACGGCCTGCGGGTCGGCGGCCTGGGTGAGCGCGCTCACCACCGCCAGCGAGTCCACCCCACAGGCCAGCACCTGCGGCGCCCGCGCGAGGCAGATGCCACCAATGGCCACCACCGGGTAGGCCGGCTGGTAACGCGCTGCCCAATCGCGCAAACGCGCCAGCCCGAGCGGGCCGTGGCGCATGGCCTTGAGCGTGGTCGGGTAGACCGGCCCGAGCGCCACATACGAAGGCCGCAGCGCATGCGCGCGCGACATCTCCAGCGGTGTGTGCGAGCTCAGGCCCAGGCGCAGGCCGGCGCCTTGCAGTGCGGCCGCGTTGGCCGAGTCGATGTCTTCCTGGCCCAGGTGCACCCCATAGGCACCCAGCTCGATCGCGTCGCGCCAGTGGTCGTTGATGAAGAGCTGCGCGCCCGGCACCGCCGCCGCTGCTCGCACGGCGGCGCGCAGCTGGGCGCGCAACTCGGGCGTGCTCATGCCGCCTTGTTTGATGCGCAATTGCAGTGTGCGCACACCCCAGGCCAGCGCCCGCTCGATCCAGTCGGCATCGGGCAGCACCGCGTAAAAGCCCAGCGGGTGCGTGAGCGGCGCAAATGCGAGCGCGGCGGGCGGCACCGCGCCACCGGTGCGTGACCAGTGAAAGCGCGGCAGGTGCTCGCTGCCCATCGGCGGTGCGGTGTGGGTGTTCGGCCGCCCCGGCCCGTGGGCCCGCGCCTGCGCGATGCCGGCGGCCACACGCAGCTTGGCTTCGCAGCTGGCCTCGAACACATTCCAACCCTGGGCCAGCATGCCGGCCACGACCGACGAAAACACACAGCCGGTGCCGTGCGCGGCAGCAGGCCAGCGTGGGCCGGCGAGCACCGCGCAGCGCTCGCCATCGAACACCCAGTCGGCGCTCAGTGGCCCACTGCCGTGGCCACCCTTCAGCACCACCGCGCCGCGGCTGAGCGCGTGCAGCTCGGGCAAGCGCGCAGCCACCTGCGCTTCGTCCATGCCCAGCAACAAGGCCGCTTCGGGCAGGTTGGGCGTGATCACATCGGCATGCTTCATCAAGGCCCACAAGGCGGTGAGCCAGCAGGCGCTGTTGGCGTTGTAGGCGCGCCGGCCGTTCGAGCCGCTGAGCACGGGGTCGACCACCACCGGGCAGCTTCGCATCGCCACAAACTCGTTGACCTCGCGCGCCACCTCCACCGAGCCGAGCAGGCCCACCTTGATGGCCGCCGGCTCGCCATCACGCAGCACGGCTTGCAGCGCGTCGCGCACCACCTGCGCATTCACCGGCACCACCTGCTCCAGGCCCTGGCTGTTTTGCACCGTGAGCGCGGTGACCACACTGCAGCCATCGAGCCCCATCGCAGCCCAGGTGGCGAGGTCGGCGGTGATGCCCGCGCCATGCACCGGGTCGTGGCCGGCGATTGTCAAAAGTGGGGTCACCTTGTCTCCCTCAAAGTTGATGCCAGAACGGCATGCCCAGCGTGGGCGTGGACGCGTGCGCCGTCTGCTGCGGCGGCATCGGCGTGGCTTCGAAAGCGAGGCGGCCGGCGCTCACGGCCTGCGCAAAAGCTTGGGCCATGCGCACCGGGTCACGCGCTTGCGCGACCGCGGTGTTGAGCAGCACGGCGTCAAAGCCCATCTCCATCACCTGCGCGGCGTGCGAGGGCAGGCCGAGGCCAGCATCGACGATCAACACCACGTCATGCAAACGCGCGCGCAGCGTGGCCAGCGCATGCGGGTTGAGCACGCCCCGCCCGCTGCCAATCGGCGCGGCCCACGGCATGATCGCCGCGCAGCCGGCATCACGCAGCTTTTGCGCCACCACCAGGTCGTCGGTGGTGTAGGCAAACACCGCAAAACCTTCGCGCACCAGATGGCGTGCCGCCTCCACCGTGCCGAAAGGGTCGGGCTGCAAGGTGGTGTCGTCGCCCACCACTTCGAGCTTGATCCAGGGTGTGTCAAACATCTCGCGCGCCATCTGCGACAGCGTGATGGCCTCTTGTGCGCTGTGGCAGCCGGCGGTGTTGGGCAACACGCGGCAGCCGGTGTCGCGCACACGCTGCCAGAAGCTGTTGCCGCCGCCGTGTTCGGGTTGCAGGCGGCGCAGGCCCACGGTGAGAACCTGGGTGGCGCTGACGCGCACTGCGTCGCTCAGCACCTGCGGCGAGGGGTAGCGCGCGGTGCCGAGCAGCAGTCGGCTTTGCATGGTGGTGCCGGCCACCGTCCACGGGCTTGTGGTCAGCATGTTCATCCTCCAGTGACGGGGGTGACGATGTCGATGCGGTCGCCGTCACGCAAGATTTGTTGCGGCCAGTGGTGGCGTGGCACAAAGACGTGGTTCAGCGCGCAGGCAAATGCAGCGCCGGGGTCGTAGCCGCGTTCAACCAGCAAAGCTTGCAAGGTCGCCGCATCGCTGTGGAGCGGCTCGCCGTTGAGTGAGAGTGTGGTCATGGGCACAGGGTGTGAACCAGGGAGTCGACCAGCGCCGGCGCGCACAGGTAGCCGTGCCGGTACAGGCCATTGAGTTGCCACACACCCGCGTGCTGGCGCAGCGTGGGCAGGTGGTCGTCGAGCGCAGGGCGCAGGGCGGCCGCGGTGTGCAGCACACGCGCCTCGCCAAAGGCCGGGTGCAGGCTGTAGAGCGCGCTGCCCAGCTCGAGCACCGAGCGAAGCGTGGCCGGCCCGCTGTCTTCGGACTCCAGCTCGGTGGCGCCCACGATGAAACGCTGGCCCGGGCGCGGCACCACATACAGCGGGTAACGCGGGTGCATCAAGCGCAACGGGCGCCGCAGGGTCACGCCATCACATTGCAGCGTGATGATTTCACCGCGCACACCGCGCAGGCCCGGCCAGTCGGCGCGTGAGCCCACGCCGCGGGTGTCAATCAACACGTCGGCTTGGCACAGGCTGCGCAGCGATGCCACCTGCACCCCTTCATGCCACTGCACACCCAGGCGATCGAGCGCCACCGCCAAGGCGCGCAGCAGCTCGTCGTTGGCGAGTTGGCCTTCGCCTTGGAGAAAAAGGCCACGCTCGAAACGCCCGGCCAGCAGCGGCTCCAGCGCCACCAAAGCCGCACCCTCTACCGGCTGCAGTTGCGGCAGGTGGGCGACGGGCAGCTTGCGGCGCAGCACCTGCTCGAAGTGCGCGAGGTGGCCTGCGTCGGCCGCATGCGCCACCACCAGCGCGCCATCGCGGCGATAGAACACCGGGAGGCCGCTGTCGGCGTGCAACTCGTCCAGCCACGCCGGCCACAGCGCCATCGCACGCTGCGCCAGCTCGAACACCGGCAACTCGCACAGCGCCAGCTCGGCCAGCGGCGACAACATGGCCGCCGCCACCGCGCTGGCCGAGCGCGTGTCATCGCGCGCCGCCGCATCGAACAGGCTCACGCGCCAACCGGCGCGCGCCAGCCGCCAGGCCGTCAAGCGCCCGGCCAGGCCTGCGCCGGCAATGGCTGCATGCAGCGTCATCGCTGCGCGCTCAGAGGTAGATTTCGCTGCCGCCCGCGCGGAACGCCAGCGCCTTGTCGTCGAGCGCCTGGCGTATTTCAATCACCGGCTTGGGCTGACGCGCGGCGTACTCGCGCACCTCCTGCGTGATCTTCATCGAGCAGAACTTCGGGCCACACATCGAGCAGAAGTGCGCCACCTTCGCGCTTTCTTTCGGCAGCGTTTCGTCGTGGTACGCCATCGCGGTGTCGGGGTCGATGGCAAGGCGAAACTGGTCTTCCCATCGGAACTCGAAACGCGCCTTCGACACTGCGTTGTCCCACATCTGCGCACCCGGGAAACCCTTGGCCAGGTCGCCTGCATGGGCGGCAATCTTGTAGGCAATCAAGCCCTGCTTCACATCGTCGCGGTTCGGCAAACCAAGGTGTTCTTTCGGCGTCACGTAGCAAAGCATCGCCGTGCCGTACCAGCCGATGTTCGCGGCCCCCATGGCCGACGAGATGTGGTCGTAGCCGGGCGAAATGTCGGTGATCAGTGGGCCCAGCGTGTAGAACGGCGCTTCGAAGCAGGCCGTGAGCTGCTTGTCGACGTTTTCTTTCACCAGCTGCAGCGGCACGTGGCCGGGGCCTTCGATCATCACCTGCACGTGGTGTTTCCACGCGACTTGTGTCAGCTCACCCAGCGTGTGCAGCTCGGCGAACTGCGCGTCGTCATTCGCGTCGGCGATCGAGCCGGGGCGCAGGCCGTCGCCGAGCGAGAAGCACACGTCGAAGGCTTTCATGATCTCGCAGATCTCTTCGAAGTGTTCGTAGAGAAAGCTCTCGCGGTGGTGCGCCAGGCACCACTTGGCCATGATGGCGCCGCCACGCGAGACGATGCCGGTGAGCCGGTTGGCCGTGAGCGGCACGTGCGCGAGGCGCACGCCGGCGTGGATGGTGAAGTAGTCCACGCCTTGTTCGGCCTGCTCGATGAGCGTGTCGCGAAACAGCGCCCAGGTGAGCTCCTCGGCCTTGCCGTGCACCTTCTCCAGCGCCTGGTAGATCGGCACCGTGCCGATGGGCACCGGCGAGTTGCGCACGATCCACTCGCGGGTTTCGTGGATGTTGTCGCCGGTCGACAAGTCCATCACCGTGTCGGCCCCCCAGCGGATGGCCCAGACCAGCTTGTCGACCTCTTCTTCGATGCCCGAGGTGACGGCCGAGTTGCCGATGTTGGCGTTGACCTTCACCGCAAAGTTTCGGCCGATCACCATCGGTTCGCTCTCGGGGTGCCTGCGGTTGCAGGGGATCACGGCGCGCCCGCTCGCCACCTCGGCGCGCACGAACTCGGGCGTGATGTCTTGTGTGAGCTGCGCACCAAACGCCTGGCCCCGCTGCGGCACACGCTCTTGCGCCAGCCGCTCGCGCAGCTGCGCTTTCAGCAGGTTTTCGCGCAGCGCCACGAACTCCATCTCGGGCGTGATGATGTGGCGGCGGGCAAAGTGCATCTGCGACTGGTTGCTGCTGCCGGCGCGCTCGGCGATCCAGCGCTCACGCAGCGGCGGCAGGCCGCGTGCGAGATCGATGTGCGCCAACGGGTCGGTGTAGGGGCCCGAGCTGTCGTACACGCGCAGCGGCGGGTTGGGCTCGTGCCGGCCGTGGCCGAGGAGCGTGTCGCTCAGGCCGATCTCACGAAAGGGCACGCGCAAATCGGCACGCGAGCCTTCGAGGTAGACCTTGCGTGAACCCGGGAACGGGCTGCGGGTGATGCGCTGGGAGAGCGCGGCGGTGTCGACAGGTGCGGAGGTCTTGGCCATGGGTGCTCCAGAAAGGGGGTGCCTGCCTGGAGACCGCGCTTGAAGAGAAGCGCCGGGGCCGAGTGCATTGTTTCCTACGCGGGGATGACCCCAATCAGGTTCAACGGGTTAGGTGCAGTGCACCCTCTCAGCCTCGGACTTCAAGTCCTCGGCACCCCGACAAGCGAGCGGATTCTAGATCGCTTGTGCGGCTTACACGCCAGCTTTTGCAAACACCACCACCGACACACCGCGTGCCGGCGCAAGTGCATCGTCGTTCTGGTACGAGTGCGGCAGGTTGCCCGGGAAGGCCAGCACCTCGCCCTCGGTCAGGGTGTAACGCTCACCGGCCACCATCAGGTTCACACGCCCGCTCAGGCAGGTGAAAAACTCGCGCGTGCCCGGCAGGTGCGGTGTGCCGCCCATCACCGCGGCGGGGGCGAAGTCCATCACCTCCATCATCTCGTCGGGCACCGGCTCGGGCACCAGCGGTCGGATGTTCACACCGCGGCCCTTCACCTGGTGTGCCACTTCGTCGGCCGCCCAGCGCCGCACCATGGCGCGCGGTGACGCGAGCAGCTCGTCGATGGGCACGCCCAGGGCACCGGCCACTTTCACCAGCACCGCCAGCGAAGGGTTGCCTTCGCCCGACTCCAGGTTGGCAATGGTCGAGCGCGGCACGGCGGCGGCGCGGGCCAACCCATCTTGCGTGAGCGCGCGCGTGTGACGCAGGCTCACGAGGTTGCGCGCGAGATGGGCAGATGCAGGCGAATGGGTGAGGTCGTCGGCCATGGTGGCTCGATTGTGTCCGTCACAACAACCTTGTGCCAATCGGCTGGACATGGCGCTCGCTGCGTGGGGCAAGCCTGCCTATCGTCAAGCCACCCCAACCAACCGGTACACAACAATGAACACTCATCACACCCTGCGCGTGGCCATCACGGGCGGCACCTCGGGCCTCGGGCTCGCCCTCGTCGAGCAGCTTGCAGCCAGTGGCGCACGCGTGGCCTTCGTGGCGCGCGACGCACAACGCGTGGCCCACATCACTCGCCGCATACCAGGCACGCACGGCCTGGTGGGCGACGTCTCGCAGAAGGCCGACACCTACCCGTTGGCGCTGCAGATCACTGCCGCGCTCGACGGGCTCGACGTGTTGATCAACAACGCCTCGCACCTCGGCCCCACACCGCTGGCGCTGCTGGCCGACACCGAGTGCGAAGACTTCGAAACAGCCATTGCCACCAACCTGCTCGGGCCTTTTCGCCTGACCAAGGCCCTGCTGGGCGCACTCGGTGCCTCGGCACGCGATGGGCGGCCCGCGCTCGTCATCAACATCACCAGCGACGCCGCCGTGTCGGCCTACCCCGGCTGGGGCGCCTATGGTGCGAGCAAGGCGGCGCTGTCTCACCTGAGCCGCATCTGGCATGAAGAGCTGCGCGAGCACGGCGTGCGCGTGGTCGCCTTCGACCCCGGCGACATGGACACACCCTTGCATGCCCTCGCCGTGCCCGACGCCGACCCCGCCACGCTGAAGCGCCCTGCACAAGCAGCGCAGGAGATCATCGCGTTGATCGAACGGGAGGCCGCATGAAAGCCGCCACCACACCCGTCCAGCGCCCGCTCGATGCACGCCTGCTGGTGATCGACGCCACCGGCCAGGTGCAGCACGCACCACGATCGGCCTTACCTCGCTTTTTGCGGCCCGGTGACCTGCTGGTGGCCAACGACGCCGCCACACTGCCCGCCAGCCTGAGCGGCTTGCATGGGCCCAGTGGCAAAGCGATCGAAGTGCGCCTGGCCGGCCGCCGCTCGCTGGCAGTGGACGATGTGCACGAGTTCACCGCCATCGTGTTCGGCTCCGGCGATCACCGCACGCGCACCGAAGACCGCGCCGCACCACCGTCGCTGCAAGGCGGTGACGTGTTGCTGCTCGGCCCACTGCGCGCCACGGTCGTGCACACGCTTGGCCACCCGAGGCTCATCACGCTGCGCTTCGAAGGCACACCCGACAGCATCTGGGCCGGCCTGGCCCGCCACGGCAAACCGATCCAGTACGCCCACATGAGCGAACCGCTGGCGTTGTGGGACGTGTGGACACGCGTGGCCGCGCTGCCGGTGGCGTTCGAGCCGCCCTCGGCGGGCTTCGTGCTCGACTGGCAGATGCTGCAATCTCTGCGCGAGCGAGGCATCGGCTTTGCCACGCTGACCCACGCCGCCGGCATCTCGTCCACGGGCGACCCGGCTCTCGACGCCCGCCTTCCCTTCGACGAGCCCTATCACCTGCCCGAGGCCACGGCGCAAGCGGTGGCACACACACGCGAAGGCGGTGGGCGCATCGTCGCCCTGGGCACCACCGTGACACGCGCGCTCGAACACGCTGCCGCCAGCGGCTGCCTGCGCAGCGGCCCGGGCCTGGCCACCCAGCGCATCGGCCCGCAGACCCGGTTGCGGGTGGTCGACGCCCTGCTCAGCGGCACACACGAGCCCGGCGCCAGCCACCACACGCTGTTGCAGGCCTTCGTGGACCCGGGTCTGTTGCGCCACATCGACGAAACGCTGGCGTCGCACGGCTACCGCACGCACGAGTTCGGCGATTCGGTGCTGGTCGAACACACCCGGCAAAGTGCGCCGCGGCGGTCCATGCTGCCGGCAATAGCGCACGGGCCGTGAGCCGCAGAACGGGTTTCTGGGGGTTGTTGACGGCCGTGCGAAACCGAATAATGACCCGGACCCAAAACTCGAAATCGTTGGAGAACCCTCGATGCGCACACCGGCCGCACTTGTCCCCGCCACCCTGGCCTTGACGCTGTCACTCCTGGTGGGGGCCGCGTTGGCAGCGCCCTCGACCCCGTTCGAGCCTGCGATCCAGGTGCAGGGCACACCTCTGGTGTTGAACGGTGCGGGCACCCGCTACAAGGCTTTCTTCAAGGTCTACGACGTGGGCCTGTACACGTCCAAGAAGGTCAACACCCCCGAGGCGCTGGTGGCCCTGCCCGGCCCGAAGCGCCTGCAGTTCACCGCCTTGCGCGAGCTGCCGGGCACCGACCTGGGCCGCTTGTTCATCAAGGGCTTGTCGGAAAACTCGCCCAAGGAAGCGGTGCAGAAGCACGCGCTGTCGTCCACCCGCTTCATCGAGATCTTCTCCGGAAAATCCAAACTGCTGACCGGTGACACCTTCGCCATGGAGTTCCTGCCCGGCAAGGGCACGCAGTTCTACATCCAGGGCCAGCCGCAAGGCGCGCCCGTGGGTGACGCTGAGTTCTTCACCATGGTGCTGAAGATCTGGGTCGGCAATTCACCGGCCGACAACCTGCTCAAGGACGCCCTGCTCGGCATTGAGCGGTGATGTCCGCCCCCACGTCGCTTCGCTCCTGCCCCCCCACGGGGACGTCAGCCGCCATGGGGCGGCCCGGCGGCGGCTGATTTGTCCGCCCCCAAGTCGAGTGGGCGCTGGCCCCCCTGGGGTCGTAAGGCGGGGTGGGGGGGGCGGGGGGGGGGGGGGGTGTGGGGGGGCGGGTGGGGTTGGG
>NZ_JANOCG010000065.1:0-13183 GCF_031412075.1 Rhizobacter sp. | reverse complement strand
GGTTCATCAGGCCGCGGCCACGTACCAGTACAACCTGTCCAAGCGGACGGCGATGTACGGGACGGTGTCCTGGCTCGACAACAAGAACAACAACTCCTCGATCGGCCTGGCTGGCGGCAACGGCACGCCGGGTGCCGGCGGCACGTCGAAGGGCTTCGAGCTCGGCGTGCGTCACTTCTTCTGATCCGTCGCTCGCTTCGGCGAGCGTTGGATTCGAATCGAAAGGCCGCCTCCGGGCGGCCTTTTTTGTTTCGGACTAACCTTGCGGGTCGTGACCCGAGGAACCCCCATGACCCACGCTTTCGACTGGACCGCCGGCTACCCCACCCAGCGTCTGCCCATCTTCGGGCGCAATATCGTCTCCACCTCTCACCCGCTGGCCGCACAAGCGGGCCTGCGCATGATGCTCAAGGGCGGCAATGCGGTCGATGCGGCGATCGCTGCCGCCGCCGCCATGACCATCGTCGAGCCGGTGAGCAACGGTCTCGGGTCTGATTCCTTCTGCATCTTGTGGGACGGCCACCAACTGCACGGCCTCAACGCCTCGGGCCGCGCCCCCAAGGCCTGGACGCCCGAATACTTCAAGAAAAAGTACGGCGCAGACACGAAGACGCCGCCTGTGCGCGGCTGGGACAGCGTCACCGTGCCGGGCGCCGTCGCCAGCTGGGTGGCCTTGAGCGAGCGCTTCGGCAAGCTGCCGTTTGCCGACCTGCTGGAGCCCGCCATCGAGATCGCCGAGCGCGGCTACGCCATGCCGGTGGTGGTGCAGCAGAAGTGGGCTGCGGCCGTGCCCTTGCTGCTTGATCAACCGGGGTTTGCCGAGGCCTTCATGCCACGCGGGCGCGCGCCCAACGTGGGCGAGCTGTTTCGCTTTGCCGAAGCCGCCAGGTCGCTCAAGCTGATTGCGCAGAGCAAGGGCGCGGCCTACTACGGCGGCGAGATAGCCGAGGCTGCGGCCCAGCATGCGCGCAGCCATGGCGGCGCCATCACAGTGGAAGATTTCGCCGCGTATCAACCCGAGTGGGTCACGCCTTTGGCCAAGAACTATGCGGGCCACACGCTGCACGAGATCCCGCCCAACGGGCAGGGCATCTCGGCGCTGATGGCGCTGGGCATCTTGTCGAATTTCGACCTCGCGTCGATGCAGGTCGATGGCGTCGATTCGCAGCACCTGCAGATCGAGGCCATGAAGCTCGCCTTCGCCGACATCTACCGCTACGTGGGCGAACCGGGGAGCATGGAAGTCACCGCCGACCAGCTGCTCGACGACGCCTACCTCGCCTCGCGCGCCAAGCTGATCGACATGAAGCGCGCACAAGACTTCGGTGCCGGCAACCCGGTGAAGGGCGGCACCATCTACCTGACCGCCGCCGACGAGAGCGGCATGATGGTCAGCTTCATCCAGAGCAACTACATGGGCTTTGGCTCGGGCATCGTGGTGCCGGGTTACGGCGTGTCGATGCAGAACCGCGGCCACGCCTTCAACCTCGATGCGAAGAGCGCCAACGGCGTGAGGCCGGGCAAGCGGCCTTTCCACACCATCATTCCCGCCTTCCTCACCAAAGACGGAAAGCCCGTGATGAGCTACGGCGTGATGGGCGCCAACATGCAGCCGCAAGGCCACATGCAGACGCTGGTGCGCATGCTCGACTACAAGCAGAACCCGCAGGCGGCCTGCGACGCGCCGCGCTGGCGCTTCAACCAGGGCCTGGAGATCAACGTCGAGAGTGCGATGAACCCGGCCACCGTGCAAGGCCTGGCCGAGCGCGGCCACGTGATGGAAGTAATCCAGGACTCCTACCAGGACTTCGGCGCAGGCCAGTTCATCTGGCGCCTGGGCGACCCCGCTGTCGAAGGTTATGTGGCCGCGAGCGACCCGCGCCGCGACGGGCAGGCGGTGGCGTTCTGAGCATCGGGTCTTCTTCCGCAGCGGCCGCCCAGGCGGCGGCTCAGCGCGCGTTGTGGCCGGGCTTTGTGATGGCCGTGCTCGGGGCCGTGGCCTTCTCGGGCAAGGCCATCATCGTGAAGCTGGCTTACCGCCACGGGGTCGATGCGGTCACGCTGATCATGTACCGCATGCTGTTTGCGCTGCCGATGTTTCTGCTGCTGTCGTGGTGGTCGGGGCGCGGCAAGCCTGCGTTGACACGGCGCGATTGGATGGTGGTCAGCGGCCTGGGTTTCAGCGGCTACTACCTGGCGAGCTTTCTCGACTTTGCCGGGCTGCAATACATCACCGCCGGGCTGGAGCGGCTGATCCTGTACCTCAACCCCACGCTCGTACTAGCGCTGGGCGTGGTGTTGTTCCAGCAGAAGGTCACGCGCCGGCAGTTGATCTCGCTGGCGGTGAGTTACTGCGGCGTGCTGCTGGTGTTCGGCCACGAGGTCACGCTGCTCGGCCGCGACGTGGCGCTCGGTGCGGCGCTCGTGTTCGCGAGCATGGTGAGCTACGCGCTCTACCTCGTCTACAGCGGTGAAGAGGTCAAGCGCCTGGGCGCGCTGCGCCTCACCGGCATCGCCACCTCGATTGCGTGTGTGCTGTGCATTGCGCAGTTCTTCGTGCTGCGCCCAGTGTCGGCCATGGCGGTGGCGCCTGAGGTGATCTGGCTCTCGGTGCTCAACGCCACGCTGTGCACCTTCTGCCCCGTGCTGCTGGTCATGATGGCGATCGAGCGCATCGGCGCACCGATGACCACGCAGGTCGGCATGTTCGGGCCGCTGTCGACGATTCTGATGGGCGTGGTGATCCTCGGTGAGCCGTTCACGGCGTGGATAGCGGCCGGCACGGTATTGGTTCTTGCGGGCATCTGGTTGCTCGCCAAATGGAGATAGATCATGGACATGGGAATTCAAGGCAAGTGGGCGCTGGTGTGTGCGGCCAGCAAGGGCTTGGGCAAAGGTTGTGCACAGGCGCTGGTGAAAGAGGGCGTCAACGTGGTGATCACCGCGCGTGGCGCCGAGGCGCTGGAGGCCACGGCCGCCGAGTTGCGTGCCTTCGACGGCGGCGAGGTGCGTGCGGTGGTGGGTGACATCACTACGCCCGAAGGCCGCGCTGCTGCGCTGGCGGCTTGCCCGCAGATCGACATCCTCATCAACAACGCGGGCGGCCCTCCGCCGGGGGACTTTCGCGACTGGGGGCGTGACGCCTGGATCAAGGCGCTCGACGCCAACATGCTCACGCCCATCGAGCTGATGAAGGCCGTGGTCGACCCGATGATGGCGCGTGGCTTCGGGCGCATCGTCAACATCACCTCGGCCGCGGTGAAGGCGCCGATCGACATCCTGGGTTTGTCGAACGGCGCGCGCTCGGGGCTGACCGGCTTCAGCGCTGGCCTGGCCCGCAAGACGGTGCTCAAGAACGTGACCATCAATGGCCTGCTGCCCGGCCCCTTCGACACCGACCGCCTGCGCGTGACGATGGAGGGTGCGGCCAAGCAGAGCGGCCAGAGCATCGAGGCGATCGCCGACGTGCGGCGCAAGCAGAACCCGGCGCAACGCTTCGGCACACCTGAAGAGTTTGGCGCCATGTGCGCCTTCTTGTGCAGCGTGCATGCCGGCTACATCACCGGCCAGAACATCCTGATGGATGGTGGCGCCTACCCCGGCACGTTCTGATCGGCTGAGGACGCGCGGCGCAGGCGCCGCTCGATGGCCTGGACCAGCTGCTCCTGCGTGAAAGGCTTGGGCACGTAGTCGTCCATGCCCGCGGCCAGGCAGGCCTCCACGTCGCCCTTCATGGCGTTGGCGGTGAGCGCGACGATGGGCAGGCGCTTGGCCGGGTCCACGCCGTTGTGGCTCTCGTGCTCGCGCAGGCGGGCGGTGGCTTCGAAGCCGTCGGTGCCCGGCATCAGGCAGTCCATCAACACCAGGTCGAACTGCCCGCCGCGTGCGGCCTCCAGGGCGGCTTCGCCGTCGCCGACCACGTGCACCTCGTAGCCGGCATTGCGCAGCATTTGTGCGGCCACTTCCTGGTTCACCGGGTGGTCTTCGGCCAGCAGGATGCGGGCGCTGCTGCGGGGTGCAGGCCGTTGTGATTCAAGCGGCATGACCGGTGACGCGAGCATCTCGTCGGCCAGCAGGTCGATCAGTGCCCGCCGCAGCTCCAGCTTGCGCACCGGCTTGGAGAGCCAGCGCGACAGCCCCAGCCGGGCCAGGCCCACGCTCGGGATGTCGAGGCCGGCGGAGCTGAGCATGATGATCTTCAGCTCGTCGAGCTTGGCATTGGCGCGGATGCGCTCGCTCAAGGCCAGGCCGTTCATGTCGGGCATGTGCACGTCGAGGATGGCCAGGTCGTGCACCACCGGGCGGTGCTGCATCAGCTCCAGCGCCTGCTGGCCGCTGGTGGCGGTGTCAACCCGCAGGCCCCAGGCCGTGAGCTGGTGGCGAAGGATGTCGAGGTTGGTGTTGTTGTCGTCGACCACCAGCACCTGCAGGCCATGCAGTGCCGAGGCCTCGCGGTCGGTGAGCATGGGCGCTTCGGGCAGCAGGCGCATCGGCAGGGCAAACCAGAACCGCGAGCCTTCGCCGGGCGGGCTTTCGAGCAGCAGCTTGCCGCCCATCATGGCCACCAGCTGGCTCGAGATGGCGAGGCCGAGACCGGTGCCGCCGTGGCGGCGGGTGCGGGTGCCGTCGCCCTGGGTGAAAGCCTCGAACACACGCGCCTGGTCGGCGGGCGAGATGCCTGGGCCGGAGTCCGCGACGGAAAATTCGACCAGCGCCGCGTGGTTGTGCGCGGCGCTCGAGGCCGGCAGCTTGTTGACCGAGATCATCACGTGGCCACGTTCGGTGAACTTGATGGCGTTGCCCAGCAGGTTCATCAGCACCTGGCGCAGGCGGGCGGCGTCTCCATAGGCGCGGATCGGCAAGTCCTGGCCCATCTGGCAGATCACTTCGAGCCCCTTGGCGTGTGCCTGCACCGCCAGCAGCTCGGCCACGTCGTAGGCCACCTCGCAGGGGTTGAAGGGCAGCGACTCCACCTCGAACTTGCCCGACTCGATCTTCGAGAAATCAAGGATGTCGTTGATCACGCCCAGCAAGGCCTGGCCCGAGCGGTGGGCGCTGTCGGCAAAACGGCGCTGCTGGTCGTTGAGCGCGGTGCCCAGCAGCAGCTCGGTCATGCCCAGCACCCCATTCATCGGCGTGCGGATCTCATGGCTCATGTTGGCCAGGAACTGCGACTTGGCCTGGCTGGCCGTTTCGGCAGCGTCCTTGGCGGCTTGCAGCTCCACGGTGTGGCGGGCTTTCTCGGCGGCGGCGCGCTCCATCTGCAAGCGGATGCGAAACCCATACCAGAGCATGCCCAGCGTGACCGCGGCCACCAGCACCAGGCTGAAGAGCTCCAGCCGGCGGTAATGCTCGACCGTGGCGGCCAGGGTGTCGAGTTGCGACTTCTGGATGTTGCGTGCCGCCTGCCCTACGCTTCGAATGCTGTCTTGAATGTGGCCGTAGCTGCGGTCGGCCTCGGCCATGCTGCGTGCGGCTGCATCGACGTTTTGCGCGGTGTATCGGGACAGCGTCTGCTCGGTCTGCACCAGCATGAGCCTGGCGGCTTGTTCGGCACTCTCCAGGCCGTGCAGCATCAGCTCGCGCTCGGCCGGTACGGGGTGGGTGCCGAGCAGTTGACGCGACTGCGCCAGGCGTTCTTTGAAGGACTGCGAAGCGATCTTGAGTCGCTCACGTTCAACCTCGACCTGGCCCGAGGCGAAGATTTCATTGGCCGGCGAGTTGGCGTCACCTGCTGCGCGCCGCAAGTCCGACAGCGAGCCCAGTCGCAGCGCCCACTCGCGGTCGTCTACCAATGACTGCGCAAAACGCGCGTTGACCTGCACACCGAGGTATTGATCGAGCCCCACGATCAGAAGGATCACCAGAGCGGCGAGGCCGTACAGCAGCTGCCAGCTCGCAGGGCGGGTTGCGGTGGGGGAGAGGGCGGTCTCGGCAGGAGGTGTGTGCATGTGCGACCGGGGCTCAGCGCTGGGCTGGCCGAGATGTTACGACGATGCCCGCAGCGATGAGCGCGAACGCCAGCACGTGGTACCAGCGTGGCAGCTCGCCCAGCCAGGCCACCGACAGCACCGCCGCAAACACTGGCGTGAGGTTGTTGAAAAACGCGGCGATCGCCGGCCCCACCGTGGCCACGCCCATGCCCCAGAAGCGATAGGCCAGCACCGAGGGGCCGATGGCCACGTAGGCCAGGGCCAGCAGCACCCAGGGCGACCAGTGGATGGGTGCGGGGTCGACCACCGCCTCGACGCCCGCCGCCGCGCCCGCCCACGCCGCGCCAAACAGCACCTGCACCAGCAGCAGCTCGGCCCAGCCCCAGGGCGGGCGCGCTTCGCCCCGCATGTGAGCCGGCGGGCGCGCGAGCAGCCAGCTGTACCAGGCCCACAGCGCGACGGCCAGCAGCATCAGCAGATCACCGGGCACCAGCCGCAGGCCCAGCAGCACCTCGGTCTGGCCACGCGACAGCACCAGCGCCACACCGGCCAGCGACAAGAGCGCGCCCAGCAACTGGCGGTGTGTGGGGTGCTCGCCATAAAAGAGCGCGCCGACCGCCAGCATCCACAAGGGCATGCTCGACGCGATGAGCGTCACGTTGATGGGGGTGGAGGTCTGCAGCGCGAAGTACTGCATCGCGTTGTAGCAACCCACGCCCAGGAAGCCAAGCAGGGCGAGGTAGGGCCAGCGTGAGCGAACGGCCTGCAGGTCATTGAAGACCCGATGGCCGAGCGGCAGCAGGATCAGCAGCGCCAGCGCCCAGCGCAGCCCGCTCAGGGCCAGCGGTGGCACCGAGCCGACCAGCAAGCGCCCGACCACGGCATTGCCTGCCCACAGCAGCGGAGGCAGGGTCAGGAAGAAGGCGATGCGGGGGGTGAGATGGTGTGGAGCCATTCAGCCAGGGGCCGAGAGCGGGGGCCTCAGCTCGCGCGGACCGGCGGCCACGGGATGGCGTCGATCTGCCCGCAGTTTTCGAACTGCGGCCTGGCGAACAGGTAGCCCTGCATGAGCTTCACGCCCATGTCTTGCAGGCACACACACTCGTCGATGGTTTCGACCCCTTCGGCAAGCAGCCGGATGCCGAGCTCTTCGCAGATGCGTGCCACGCCGCGCACGATGGATTGCCGCGCGGGCAATTGGTCGATGCGGCGCACCAGCTCCATGTCGAGCTTGATGATGTCGGGCTGGAAGTCGGCCAGCAGGTTCAGGCCTGCGTAACCGGCGCCGAAGTCGTCGATGGCGGTCAGGAAGCCGATGCGTTTGTACTCGCGCAGGATCTCGGCCAGCCACTTGCCGTCGTTGACACGCTCGCCCTCCACGGTCTCGAAGATGATGCGGTCGACCGGGAAGTTGTGCTGCTTTGCAGCGTGCAGCGTGGCGCGAATGCACAGCTCGGGCCGGTAGATCGCGTTGGGCATGAAGTTGATCGACAGATGCGTCTGCATGTTCAGCAGCGCAGCGGTCTTGATGGCCTTGGTGCGGCAGGCCTGGTCGAAGCGGTAGCGGTTGGCCTCGTTGACCTGGGAGAGCACGCTGAGCGCGCCTTCCCCGGCGGGGCCGCGCACGAGGGCTTCATGCGCAAAGATCAGCCGCGTCGTGATGTCGACGATGGGCTGATAGGCAAAACTGAATTGAAAACCCAGGCGCTCGCTGGTGCTGCAGTCCCCACAAGCCTCGGTCTCGTCCATCGGAACGAAATCGGAGGGCTGCGCCTGCTGGATGGGGATCATGGGAGGCTCGTTACGTTTGGTCATCAGTCTAACGCGGGCCACTCAAGCTCGCACGATGCAGGGACGGGTGGCCCGCTTGGATCGTTTTCGGCACATGTTGGGCGAGCTTGAACGCCGGCTCCCGCGGGCGTCGCGGGAGCTCGGAAGGTGGTGAGCCCCCTTGCCCTGTCTCAGGGCTTGGGCAGGTTGCCGACCACGCCTTGCACAAACCAGTTCATGCCGGCGAGCGTGGTGTCGTCCATCGTGCCGGTGGCCTGCCGCACTGCGCCGGCGTTGTCGAGCAGCTGGCCCGAGAAGGGGTGAAAGCGACCCGCCACGATGTCGGCCTCACGCTTCTTCACGAGCGACGCCACGTCGGCGGGCACCGAGCTCGAGAAGGGTGCGAGCGCAACGAAGCCGTCTTTCATGCCGCCCCACACCGGCCTGGCTTGCCAGCTGCCCTGGAGCACTGCTTCGGCCACACGGGTGTAGTACGCGCCCCACTGGTGGGTGATGGCGGTGAGTTGCGCATCGGGCGCAAAGCGGCTCATGTCGCTCTGGTAGGCGATCACGCGCACTCCTTTGCTCTTGAAGTGGGCCTGCGCGGTTTGCGGCACGGCGGGTGAGCCGCTGTGGTTGGTCAGCACGTCGGCGCCCTGGTTGATGAGCGTGAGCGCGGCGTCGCGCTCGCGTGCGGGGTCGAACCAGGTGTTGAGCCACAGCACCTTCACCTGCGCCTGCGGGTTGGCCGCGCGCATGCCGAGCGCGAAGGCGTTGATGCCCTGGATCACCTCGGGCACCGGGAAGCCCGCCACATACCCGGCCACGCCGCTCTTGCTGCTCTTGCCCGCCAGCAGGCCGGCCAGGTAGCGCGCCTCGTAGTAGCGCGCGTTGTAGGTGTTGAGGTTCTTGGCGGTCTTGTAGCCGCCAGCGTGTTCGAAGCTGACCTGCGGGAAATCGGCCGCGACGCGCAGCGCCGGGTCGAGGTAGCCGAAGCTGGTGGCAAAGATCAGCGTGTGGCCTTGTGCCACCAGGTCGCGCATCACGCGCTCGGAGTCGGCACCTTCGGCCACGGCTTCGATGGCGGTGGTTTGAACGCGGGCCCCCAGCGCTTTTTCCATCGCCAAACGACCCTGGTTGTGTTGGTAGGTCCAGCCCGCTTCACCGATGGGGCTCACGAACACGAAGCCGACCTTGAGCGGTGGCTTGGCCGGTGGGGACTGTGCGTTGGAAGAGGCGGCCGCAGCCGCGAGCATCGCGGCCAACAGGCCGCGGGCGAGGTTTTTGAACATGGTGTTCCTCTACATGGCCCCGGGTTTGAGGAGAAGGCAAACCGCCTGCGGGGGCACGCAGGCGGTGGGAGTGTGAATTGTCGCAGGCCTGGTCGCTCTGGCACCGGCCTGAGGCGAGGCCGGATGCGTGACGCCTTGTGCATGCGCCGCCGATTTGTGCTGGCCCGCCCGGGCCGCGCGGCTCAGACCAGGGCGAGCAGGCTTCTTTCGGCAGGCGCGTTGCGCGGCTTGATCGTGGCCGGCACGCCCATGGCCACCGAATTCGACGGCACGTCGGTGATCACCACCGCATTCGCACCGATCAGCACGTTATCGCCAATGGTGATTTGCCCCAGCAGCTTGGCGCCGGCGCCGATGTCGACGTTGTTGCCGATCACCGGGGCGCATGGCGACTCCACGTGCCGCAGGCCGATCGACACGCCATTGCGAATGCGGCAGTTGTCTCCGAACTTCGCGTAGCCGCTGACGATGATGCCGCCGAAGTGGTCGATGACGAAGTTACGGCCGACTTCGGCCTCGCACGGCAGGTCAACGCCGGTGATGATCTGGATCAGCTTGTAGACGATCTTGTAGATCAGCGAGAACGCCTTGCGCAGCAGCACCGGCCTCACGCCGTAACGCCAGCGCCCGAAGCGGTAGACCAGCATGACCCAGAAGCCTTGCTCCCACCACTTGCCTTTGTAAGAGCGCAGGTCTGCGCGAATGTTGTCAAACATGGAAGAGGTCTCGGAGCCGTAGGAAAGCCTGAACAGGAGCTGAATCAGGCGGGCGGAGCATACCTCGGGTCACGGGGAAAACGAGTAGGACAACGCCCACACCTTGCAGCGGTCGGGCGATTCTCGAATGGAGGCTGCCTCGTCAGCCGGTGGCAAACACCGCGTCGAGCTGTTTGGCCCAGCGTTGTTTGTCGTCAGCCGGTGCAAAGCTCGCATCAAAGCTGTTGAGCGCCAACTGGTAGGCGTGGCGTGCGGTGAGCTGCGGCAGCGCCTCGAAGGTCTCGACGAAGTTCTGGTTCATGTAGCCGCCAAAGTAGGCCGGGTCGTCGGAGTTGATGGTCACGCACAGGCCGGCTTCCATCAAGGTGGCGAGGTTGTGGTCGGCCAGGGTCTTGAAGACGCACAGCTTCACGTTGGACAGCGGGCACACCGTGAGCGGCATGCGCGCCGCAGCCAGGCGCAGCACCAGGCGTGGGTCTTCGAGGCAACGCACGCCGTGGTCAATGCGCTCGACCTTGAGCAGCTCGATCGCGTCCCAGATGTAGTCGGGCGGGCCTTCTTCGCCGGCATGGGCCACCACGTGCAGGCCGAGCGCGCGGCAACGCTCGAACACACGCTCGAACTTGGCGGGCGGGTTGCCGCGCTCGCCACTGTCAAGCCCCACGCCGACGAACAGGTGGCGCCAGGGCAGCGATTCTTCGAGCGTGGCAAAGGCGGCTTCTTCGCTCAGGTGGCGCAAGAAACACATGACGAGCAAAGAGCTCACGCCCAGCTCGCGCCGGGCCGTTTCGCTGGCGCGCGTGAGGCCCTTGATGACGGTCTCGAAGCTCACGCCACGGTCGGTGTGGGTTTGCGGGTCGAAGAAGAGCTCGGCGTGCACCACGTGGTCGGCCGCGGCGCGGCGGAAGTAGGCCATGGCCATGTCGAAGAAGTCTTCTTCTTTCAGCAGCACGCTGGCACCGGCGTAGTAGATATCGAGAAAACTCTGCAGGTCGGTGAAGGCATAAGCCGCACGCAGGGCCTCGACGCTCGCGTAGGGGATGGAGACCCCGTTCCGCTGGGCCAGCGCGAAGATCAGCTCGGGCTCGAGCGAGCCTTCGATGTGGATGTGCAGCTCGGCCTTGGGCATGGCGCGCAGCAGGTCGGGCAGGCGCTCGCGCGCGATGGTGTTCACGGAGTCGGGGGCGGTGGTCATCAGCACACTCCAAAAGTGATGCCGCGTTCACTCAGAAAGCGGCGGTACGCGGCCGAGCTTCGGTCGGCTGCGCTGTGAACTTCGCCGCCGCCGCTCTGGGGTCGAATGGGCAGCAGCTTGGGGCTTTGCGACTCCAGCACCGGGCGATCTTGCATGAAGATCGTGTCTTGAAAGGCGCGCAGTTCTTCGTCGGTCGAATCGAAATCGGTCAGCGCCACACGAAACCACACGCGGCTGCGCTCTGGCTCTATGGGGCAGATGAAAAGGCCGATCACGTCCTGGTACCCCTCTTGTGACTGCGGCAGCTTGGTCAGCTGCGCCGTGTACGGGCCGGTGACTTCATAGCGGTAGTCGACCAGGCTGCCCGTGGCGGACAGGCGGTTGCTTTGGGGCTGCCAGGCCTGGCAGCCGTTGGCGATGAAACCGTGCGCCGTGGGGTCGATGCGGTAGGCCGCGAGTTGTGTGTGGGCCCGATCGCCCAGCAGGCCTTCGTGCACGAAGCCGAAGTGGGCCAGGTCGAGAAAGTTTTCGACGATGCGTGGCGCACTGGTGTTCACCTCATACGGGCCGCACAGTAGCTTGCGCAGGCGGGCGTCTTGTTCGGCGTCGAAGGCCGGCGGCAGGCTGCGGCTGGCTTGCAGCCGCACCCAGATCAGGCCGTGGGCTTCGTGCGCCTCGTGCGTGCAGGCGGTGTGCGAGGCCGGCGGTGCGAACTCGGGCAGGGCGGGGATCAACTGGCAAGCGCCTTGCGCCGAGAACTGCCAGCCGTGGTACGGGCATTCGATGCGCGATCCGTCATCGGTGTGCAGCACGCGCCCGAGCGACAGCTTGGTGCCACGGTGCGGGCAGCGGTCGGCCCAGGCGTGGGCCTGGCCAAAGTTGTCTCGCCACAGCACCAGGTCTTGCGCGAGCAGGCGAGCGGGCAGCGGCGCATCGGCGAGCGATGCGCTGTCTGCCACGGGGTGCCACAAGGTGGTTTCGATCATGGTTGGTTTGAAAGAACGAAGGCCGCACGCAGCGGCCTTCGAATCATGCCGCGGCGAGTGTTACTTCGCGCCCGGCACCTTGCCTTCAACACCCTTCACGTAGAAGTTGACGCCACCGAGGAACTTGTCGTCTGCGGCTTCGCCCTTCTTGACCACTTCCTTGCCGTCCTGACCGAGGATCGGGCCCTTCCAGATGACGTAACTGCCGTCTTTCAGGCCGGCCTTGATGGTCTCGACCTTGGTCTTGATCTCGGCCGGCACCTTGTCGGAGATCGACACCATGTCGATGGCGCCTTCTTTCACGCCCCACCAGACGCTGCCGGTGGCCCACTTGCCTTCGAGTGCGTCGCCGGTGGCCTTGATGTAGTACGGCGCCCAGTTGATGATGGCCGAGGCGAGGTGGGCTTCAGGCGCGTAGGACGACATGTCGCTGTCCCAGCCGAAGGCCATCTTGCCGGCCTTGGCGGCGGTCTTGAGCACGGCCGAGGAGTCGGTGTTCTGGAACAGCACGTCGGCGCCGCCGTTGATCAGCGACTGCGCGGCTTCGGTTTCCTTCGGGGGATCGAACCACTTGTTGACCCACACCACCTTGGTCTTGACCTTCGGGTTGACCGACTGTGCGCCCAGCGTGAAGCTGTTGATGTTGCGCACCACCTCGGGGATGGGCACCGAGCCCACGATGCCGAGCGTGTTGCTCTTGGTCATGGCGCCGGCGATCACGCCGGCCATGTAGGCACCTTCGTAGGTGCGGCTGTCGTAGGTGCGCATGTTCTCGGCCGTCTTGTAGCCGGTGGCGTGCTCGAACTTCACGTCCTTGGCTTCGGGAGCGACCTTGAGCATCGACTCCATGTAGCCGAAGGTGGTGCCGAAGATCAGCTTGTTGCCCTGGCTGACCATGTCGCGAAACACTCGCTCGGCGTCGGCCGCTTCGGGCACGTTTTCAACGAAGCTCGTGATCACCTTGTCGCCGTATTCCTTTTCGACGGCCTTGCGGGCGTTGTCGTGCGCAAAGGTCCAGCCGCCGTCGCCCACCGGGCCGACGTAGGCAAACGCGATCTTCAGCGGCGCGGGTTTGGCGGGGGCAGAAGCCGCGACCGGGGCAGAGGCCGCAGGTGCCGCAGCCTCTTCTTTCTTGCCACAGCCCACCAGAGCGGCGGTGGCCGCGACGGTGCTCCACCCTGCGATCTTCAGCAGGGCACGTTTTGAGAGTTGGGTCATGTCTTCTCCAGATGAAAGGTCATCGCGAACAGGATTGAGGCGCCCTCGTGAAGCGCACTTCGGATTATCAGCT
>NZ_JANOCG010000064.1:0-2935 GCF_031412075.1 Rhizobacter sp. | reverse complement strand
TGTTCGAACAAGGCCTTCTCTTCCGGGCTGTGCACCAGCTTGGCGTACCCGGCCCGGCCCGCTTCCATTTCGGATTCGATTTTTTTCAGGGCCACTTCGATGGCGTCGATGTCCTTGGCCTCGGTGACCAGCATCAGGCGCAGTCGGGAGACACGAACGTCGGCCAGGTCGCTGTCCAGGTGGCCCAGTGTTTCGATGCTGGGGAGCCAGATTTCCGCCATTTCGGTGGACTTGGCGTTGACGGTCGACAGGCGCTCGATCGACAGCAGGCTTTGCCCGGCAGCGATCAGCAGCACCAGGGCGAAGCCCCCCATCAGTCGGGTGCGAATGCTCAGGTTGCGAAGTGCCATGGCGGATGTCTCCTTAGCGATGACGTTTGTCGGGCAGGCGAAACGTGGCTGGGGTCAGAAGGTTTCCCAGTCGTCGTTGTGTGCGGCGGCGGCCAACGGTTTGGCCGGGGCCGGCGCGGGTGCAGGGGTGTCGGCTCGGGGCGCCGACGCCGGTTTGGCGGCAGCGGCCCTGGGCGCTGCGGCCACCGGCTTGCGAATGGCGGGAGCGGTGGGCTTCAGGCGGGGCGCGGGCTTGCTGGCGAGGGGCGCGGGCAGCGTCGGCGAGGTGGCGTGCTCCGTGCCCAGGCGGAAAGCGCCCACGGCATGGGCCAGCGTGCCAGCCTGCTGCTTGAGGCTTTCGGCGGCGGCGGCCGACTCTTCCACCAGCGCGGCATTCTGCTGCGTCATCTGGTCGAGCTGCAGCACGGCGGCATTGATCTGCCCGATGCCATCACTCTGCTCCGACGAGGCTGCACTGATCTCGCCAATGATGTCGGAGACGCGCTGCACCGAACCGACGATCTCGGTCATGGTGGCGCCGGCATCGGCGACCAGGCGCGAACCGGCCTCGACCTTGTCGACGCTCGCGCCGATCAGGCCCTTGATCTCCTTGGCCGCTTGCGCCGAGCGCTGGGCCAGGCTGCGCACTTCGCTGGCCACCACGGCAAAACCACGGCCTTGTTCGCCAGCGCGTGCGGCTTCCACCGCGGCGTTGAGCGCGAGGATGTTGGTCTGGAAGGCGATGCCATCGATCACGCCGATGATGTCGCTGATCTTCTTGGAGCTGGCGTTGATCTCGTTCATGGTGGTGACCACCTGAGAGACCACGTTGCCACCCCGTGCGGCCACTTCGGCGGCCGAAGCGGCAAGCTGGTTGGCCTGGCGCGCCGAGTCGGCGCTTTGTTTGACGGTGCCGGTGAGCTGCTCCATCGAGCTGGCGGCTTGCTGCAGGTTCGATGCGGTCTGCTCGGTGCGCGCGCTCAGGTCCTGGTTGCCGGTGGCGATCTCGGAGCTGGCGGTGGAGATGCTGTCGGTCGACTGGCGCACCTGGGTCACGGTGCGGCGCAGCGACTCGACCATCTGGCCCAGGCCGTCGAGCAGGCTGCCTGCAACCGCGCCCTTGAGCTGCACGCCGAGGTTGCCTTGTGCCACCTCGGCCATCACGGTCATGGCTTCGGTGGGCTCGCCACCGATCTGGCGCAGCACGCTGCGCGCCACGGCGTAGCCGATGCCGCTGATGGCCAGCAGCATGGCCGCGCCGATCAGCATGTTGGTCAACACTGCCGCGCGGGCGACCTGCTTGGCGTCTTCCATGTACAGGCCTGAGCCGACGATCCAGTTCCAACCCTCGACCTTGACCACGTACTGCAGCTTCTCGACCGGTTCGGTCTGGCCGGGGCGCGGGAACATCGTGGGAACGAAGGCGTAGCCGGTCTTGCTGGCCTTGACGGCGTCGACCAGGGACTTCACCACGTCGTTGCCGGCGCCATCTTTCACCTTGCCGAGCATGGGCTTGTCGGCCCACTCCGGCTTGATGGGGTGCATCACGCCTTCGCCTCCGAGCGTCCAGATGTAGAAGTAATCGGACTTGCCGTCAGCGCCGCCGTAGCGTGCGAGCTTGATCGCTTCCTTGGCGGCCTTCTGGGCCTCTTCGACCGGCATCGTGCCGGCAGCGGCCTTCGCCTGGTAGGCGACGGCGATGTTGTGCGCCGATTGCACGGCGGACACGAGCTGGGCGCGGCGGCCCTCTTCGACGTGATGGCCGATCGAGACCACCGACGCGATCGCGAGTGTGGCGATGCCAGCGATGGCCACGCCCACCAGCAGGCCGATCTTGCGCTTGAAGCTGAGTTGTTGAATCACGATGAATCCGTCTTGTCTTATCTGTTGAGCTGAAAGGTCGATACCACCGCGGCCAGGCTGCCGGCTTGCTGCTTGAGGCTTTCTGCGGCGGCGGCCGACTCTTCCACCAGCGCGGCGTTTTGCTGCGTCATCTGGTCGAGCTGGCTCACGGCCACGTTGACCTGGCCGATGCCATCGCTTTGTTCTGCCGATGCGGCCGTGATCTCGCCGATGATGTCGGACACACGCTGCACGCTGCCGACGATTTCGTTCATGGTGGTACCGGCTTCGGCCACCAGGCGCGAACCGGCATCGACCCGCTCGACGCTGGCGCCGATCAGGCCCTTGATCTCGCGTGCGGCTTCGGCCGAGCGGCCGGCCAGGCTGCGCACTTCGCTGGCCACCACCGCGAAGCCGCGGCCTTGTTCACCGGCACGGGCGGCTTCCACCGCGGCGTTCAGCGCGAGGATGTTGGTCTGGAAGGCGATGCCGTCGATCACGCCGATGATGTCGCTGATCCGCTTGGAGCTGGCTGTGCTCTCGTTCATCGTGGTCACGACCTGCGCGACCACGCTGCCGCCGCGCGCGGCCACTTCGGCGGCCGAGGCCGCAAGCTGGTTGGCTTGTGCCGCCGAGTCGGCACTTTGTTTGACGGTGCCGGTGAGCTGCTCCATCGAACTGGCGGTCTGCTGCAGGTTGCTTGCGGTCTGCTCGGTGCGGGCCGACAGGTCCTGGTTGCCGGTCGCGATCTCGGCGCTCGCGGT